>NZ_JAYQWM010000003.1:0-146135 GCF_036662595.1 Escherichia sp. Lx600-2
ATTACTACCCATATATAGCGCCTATAAAATTTAATAAATAATGACGCCCTAGTTAAACTTAAAGTGCCTGGTTCAACTATCAAAAATCGCTCACCCTTTTTCACCTGTTTAAAATATGTTCAGCAACCCATCTTGATGGCGACCTCCTCTCCGCGATGATTTCAATAACATATTCTGTGTTGGCATATGAAATTTTGAGGATTACCCTACACTTATAGGAGTTACCTTACAGGGGTTCCTTCAATTTGTGTTGATTTACGCGAGATAACGCTATGGAATTAAAGGATTATTACGCCATCATGGGCGTGAAACCGACGGACGATCTCAAGACAATCAAGACCGCCTATCGTCGACTGGCCCGTAAATACCATCCTGATGTCAGCAAAGAACCGGATGCCGAAGCCCGCTTCAAAGAGGTCGCTGAAGCCTGGGAAGTGTTAAGTGATGAACAACGTCGCGCTGAGTATGATCAGATGTGGCAACATCGCAACGATCCGCAATTTAACCGTCAGTTCCATCATGGCGACGGTCAGAGTTTTAACGCCGAAGATTTTGACGATATCTTCTCGTCAATTTTCGGTCAGCATGCCCGCCAGAGCCGTCAACGCCCCGCCACACGCGGCCACGATATTGAAATCGAAGTGGCGGTATTCCTCGAAGAAACGCTTACTGAGCATAAGCGTACCATTAGCTATAACCTGCCGGTTTATAACGCCTTTGGCATGATCGAACAGGAAATCCCGAAAACGCTGAATGTGAAGATCCCGGCAGGCGTCGGCAATGGTCAACGCATCCGCCTGAAAGGCCAGGGGACGCCGGGCGAAAACGGCGGTCCAAATGGCGATTTGTGGCTGGTGATTCATATTGCGCCACATCCGCTGTTTGATATTGTCGGCCAGGATCTGGAAATTGTGGTGCCGGTTAGCCCGTGGGAAGCGGCGCTGGGTGCTAAAGTCACCGTTCCAACACTGAAAGAAAGCATTTTGCTGACTATCCCGCCTGGCAGCCAGGCCGGGCAACGATTGCGCGTTAAAGGCAAAGGTCTGGTGAGCAAAAAACAGACCGGCGATCTGTATGCGGTACTGAAAATCGTGATGCCGCCGAAACCGGATGAAAACACTGCCGCGCTGTGGCAGCAACTGGCAGACGCCCAGTCGTCTTTTGATCCACGTAAAGATTGGGGGAAAGCATAATGGCTAATGTTACGGTGACTTTTACTATTACCGAATTTTGCCTGCATACCGGCATCTCTGAAGAGGAACTGAATGAAATTGTCGGTTTGGGGGTGGTTGAACCGCGTGAGATCCAGGAAACAACCTGGGTATTTGACGACCATGCCGCCATTGTGGTGCAACGCGCGGTACGTCTACGTCATGAACTCGCTCTGGACTGGCCGGGGATCGCGGTGGCGCTGACGTTAATGGATGATATTGCGCACCTGAAGCAGGAAAACCGCCTGCTGCGCCAGCGGCTTTCCCGGTTTGTAGCTCATCCGTGATGTGTGTTTGCCGGATGTGATGACGCATCCGGCAACTGCGCCATAATGCCTGATGCGACGCCTGCCGCGTCTTATCAGGCCAACAAACGACGTTATCTGTTTTGGTGGTCGCCCTCCACTAACACCAGCAATAACTGGCTTAGTGCCGCGTAAAAACCAAAGCTGTCATACTGATGGCAACGCGTAGCAAACTCTGGTAACCATTCCCGCAGCGCAGTCAGCGTTTTTTGCCGCAAACTGTCGATTCTTCGCGCAGGAACGGTCCCCTCTCCCAGCGAAAAATGCAGATGACTCAACAACTCGAGATAGATCGCCAGATGATCTGCCGGTTCGTTGAAATTGCCGCTGGTTTCCATCCCTGCCTCAACTAACAAGCGTTTAATCTCTTGCTCGTCCTGTTTGTAGGCCGATGCATACGGCAGCGCCGCTTGTTTGTCAGTCATCAGAAACAGGCCACAAAAGTCAGCGGCCAGTTCCAGACGGGCATCGTCACGTACTGTCAGAGTGGCAACACGGTTTTCCAGCTCATCCACCGCCGCAGTGAGCGGCGGTTCGCTTTTCAGCAACGAAAACCATTCAGCCATCTGCGCACTGGCGATTTGCGTCAGTTGTTCATCGTCCAGTTCACGGGAGAACAACTGCGCCAGCCAGGCGTAAACACAGGCAATCTGTTGTGCTGTCAGCGTGGTCATAATTTCACCTGCGACGCGGGAACATATTCGCACTGCGCCACCATCTCCACGGGGCCGTTAAACGCCGTTACCTGCTCCACTGTTCCGTTGTACTTCTCAATTTCCACCAGCGTAGTGTGCGCACTGGTCGCCTGCGCCAGCTGCGAAGTACCGATGTCGATGGTCAAGACGTTGGGGTTACCGTATTTGCACAGCGCACCAGGCTCGCCGCCTTTATCTGGATCGTACCATGCCCCTTCGTGAATTCGCGCCACGCCGGGTGCATAGCGGTCAGAAACGACTGCCCCTGCCAACACCTGACCGCGAGCGTTAAAGACGCGTACCACATCACCGTTACGAATACCGCGCGCGCTGGCATCCTGCGGGTTAATGAACACTGGCTCTTTACCCGCTACCGTATATTGCTGACGCAGAGTTTCCGACTCACATAACTGCGAGTGAAGTCGGAAATCCGGATGCACAGATTGCAGATGCAACGGATACGTCTGCGAGCCAGGCCCACCGTGGGAGCGTTCGATTTTCTCAAACCACATCGGATGCCCCTGACAATCGTCGTAGTTCATATCGGCGATGGTTTTCGAATAGATCTCAATCAGGCCACTCGGCGTGCCCAGCGGTTCAAGATCCGGATCTTCGCGGAATGCCTGGTGGCGAACAAACATCTGCGGATGGTCAAACTCGACGTACTCTTTGTTATTCCAGAAGTCATCAAACGCTGGCAGATGAACGCCGCGTCCTTTGCCTTGCTGAACACCTTCCTGCCAGATGCGTTTCAGCCAGCCCATTTCGTCCAGCCCTTCGGTAAAGGCTTCTTCGCGATTAAAGCGGCGGCACAGCTCGCGGAAAATATCAAAGTCGTTGCGCGCCTCGAACTGCGGCGGCACGACCTGTTTCATGGCGATAATGCCACGGTTGGAGTGGTTGCCGTACTGGTCGAGATCGTTACGCTCAAACTGCGTGGTCGCAGGCAGCACGATATCGGCAAAGCGGCAGGTTGAGGTCCACTGGTTATCTATGGCGATAACCGTTTCCAGCTTGCGCCAGCCTTCAATAATGCGGTTGATCTGCTGATGGCGATGGAATGGGTTAGTTCCGGCAAAAATACACATTTTCAGCGGCGGCAGTTTTACCGATTTACCGTTCCAGTTGATCACTTTCCCCGGTTCGAGGATCGCATCGATAAAACGGGCAATCGGAATGGTGCTGCTGTAGCCTTTGTAATCACTGTTGTCGTGAACAGGCGGAATCGACGTAGAGCCGGAGAAACCACTCAGAATAACGCCTTTACGCCCCGGCGTGCCTGCGCCGTTATAGTGCCAGCCAAAACCAAAGCCACCACCTGGCAGGCCAATTTGCCCCAGCATCGCCGCCAGAACCACAATCATCCACGCCCACTGTTCACCGTGCTGCATACGCTGTACGCACCAGCCAGCAATAATCTGCGTTCTGTTCGCCGCCATCTGCCGCGCCAGCCCACGAATGGTTTCGGCATCAATGCCGGTCAGTTTTTCAGCCCATGCGGCATCTTTCGGCTGACCGTCTTTCTCGCCCAGCAGATACGGCAGGAACTGCTCAAAACCCACACAGTAGTTAGCGAGGAAGTTTTTGTCGTACAGGTTTTCACTGTACAGCGTATGCGCCAGCGCCAGTTGCAGCGGCACGTCAGTTTGCGGGTTAACCGCAATGTGCTTCACATGCTCGCGCCCCAGATACTCATGGGTGGATGTAACAACCGGATCGATGCTAATGACCTCAATTTCACCGGCGGCGACTTTCGCTTTCAACTGCGCGTAATATTCATAAACATCGTGATCCGGGCACCACCAGTTCGCTTGCTGGTTTTTCAGCAAATCGGAGCCCCACAGCACAATGGTTTTGCTGTTCTGCAATACCAGCGGCCAGGAGGTTTGCTGTTCATACACTTCCATCGAACCGACTACGCGCGGCAGGATCACCTGCGCAGCACCAGTAGAGTAATCTCCGCCCGTACCAACGCTATTACCATGCAAGGCAATAGCTTTCGCCAGCATCCCCGAAGCGTTATGGAACATCCCCGTCGATTGCCAACCACTGGCGGTCAGCAAGGCACTCGGCCCGTGAGTTTTCTGTACGCGTTCCAGTTCTTCATAGAACATGTCGAGGGCTTCATCCCAGCTCACACGCACAAAACGGTTATCACCGCGCTGGGAGGTATCGCTGAGATGGCGCTTACGCAGCCAGTCCACGCGTACCATCGGATAACGAATACGCGCCGCGTTGTGTACGTGGTCCGGCAATCCGGCGATCATTTTCGACGGATATTTATCCAGTTCGAACGGTTTTGCCGCCACAAAGCGACCATCCTTCACCGTCGCGCGGATAGCCCCCCAGTGCGACCCGTTAAGAATGCCCTCTTTCGAGATAACAGCCTCGGTCGCCGCTTGCGCCGCAGTCGCACGGCGCGGCGTTAACAATGACGGCCCCAGCATCCCGGCGACGGTTAAGCCGCCGAGTTGTGCCAGAAAACGCCGACGTGATGCCTGAAAGAGATCGTTATTGTTCATTATTTTTCTTCCTTCTTATCGCCGTGAGCCTTACCTGCGGTGTCAGACGCATTCATTTGCAGATATTTCAACAAGGTGCGTTCTTCACGTTTATCGAGGCTGGTAAAGCCAATCATGCCGTTGAGCGTGCCAATCCAGCCGTTAGCGTCAAAGTGAGAGATTTCCGGTGCGCCGTGGCACTGGTTACAGGTGCCGTTGTACAACGAATCCGCATAAGCCCAGATCGGTTTGATATCGTTCACCATGTCACCTTTCTTCATCCACGCGGTGGCTTGCAACTTGCTCCACTCGGTATTGGTGTCGGCAACGGTGGTTTTCTCCAGCGTTTTTACCTGCTGCTGCACATCACCACGAATCGAGGCAACAAAGATGCGTTTACCTGGGAATTGGGTGAGTACACGCTGACGTCCGGCGCTTTCTGTCCAGCCGGTAATTTCAATTTGCAGCCAGTCGCCGTCACGTTTAAGGACTTTCACTTCCGAAGCAGGCAGCAGTGAACCAGACGCTTCTTTATCGCCTTTCGCCGCATAAATTGGCTTAATATCAATAGAGTACAGCGTGTCACCACTGTCATTAGCACTGGCGCGCAGCTCATCGAACTGCTTACGGAAGCCGCTACTCATATCCGGTAACTGGTGGGCAATACCTTTATGACAGTCGATGCAGGATTGATTATCTTTCGCTGCCACCTTCATCTGACGTGCCGCTTCAGGATGCTGCTTCGCATGATCCATCGCGTCGTAGTTATGGCAGGAGCGGCAGGTTGCCGAGTTGTTTTCTTTCATTCGTGCCCATTCACGCTCGGCAAGTTCCGCGCGTTTGGCTTCGAATTTTTCAGGTGTATCAATGGAGTGGGCAATAAAGGTCTGGTAGATATCGTTGCTCGCTTCCAGTTTGCGCTTCACCATGCCTGGAATATCCGGCGGGATATGACAGTCATGGCATTCAGCTCGCACGCCGGAGGCGTTCTGGAAATGCACCGACTGTTTATATTCTTCATACACCGGTTGCATACTGTGGCAACTGACACAAAATTCGGTTGTGCTGGTGACTTTGATCCCAACGTGTGGCAATACAATCAGCGCAATGCCAATCACAATCCCAATAGCGACCAGCGCCAGTACCGACCAACGAGCACTGGGTCGGCGTAGCGCGTTCCAGAGTTTCCGCATAATAGCCCCTGTAAAATTATGGTTTAGTGAAGCGATCTTAATGAGCAAATATGAACAGCGGCACTGGTCAGAATGAATGGCTTACGGCAGAATATGAACAGATATGAACAGAATGAGTAAAACCCTCTGATGCCACATCACATTGTTATTGTTGAAGATGAGCCGGTTACCCAGGCGCGATTACAATCCTACTTCACTCAGGAGGGGTATACCGTTTCCGTTACGGCGAGCGGTGCCGGGCTACGGGAAATTATGCAGAATCAGCCGGTGGATTTAATTCTGCTGGATATCAACTTGCCCGATGAAAATGGCCTGATGTTAACCCGCGCCCTGCGAGAACGCTCAACGGTGGGGATTATTCTGGTTACCGGACGCAGCGATCGGATTGACCGTATTGTTGGGCTGGAAATGGGCGCAGACGATTACGTCACCAAACCGCTGGAACTGCGCGAACTCGTAGTACGGGTAAAAAATCTGCTCTGGCGAATCGACCTCGCGCGACAAGCTCAACCGCTCACTCAGGACAACTGCTATCGCTTTGCGGGTTATTGCCTGAATGTGTCGCGCCATACGCTGGATCTGGATGGCGAGCCGATTAAACTGACCCGCGCAGAGTATGAAATGTTGGTGGCATTTGTGACGAATCCGGGCGAAATTCTCAGCCGTGAACGTCTGCTGCGTATGCTCTCTGCGCGTCGGGTGGAAAACCCTGACCTGCGCACCGTCGATGTGTTAATTCGTCGTTTACGCCATAAACTCAGCGCGGATTTACTGGTGACACAACATGGCGAAGGTTATTTCTTAGCCGCTGATGTGTGCTGATAAAAATAGACCGGACGAAATCCCCCCGGTGACAGCGAGCGGCGGATATGTTCTCGGTCGGCATTTTTCGGCGTCAGAACTAAAATCGGTGGGCTGACATTATCAGACACCGATTGCCCCTGTAACTGCCTGATGGCCTGCTCAACCGCCAGTTCCCCCTGCCAGACCATTTGATCGCTGGCAGCCATAATCACTCTTCCCCGCTTCAGCCCGCGATACACCTGATGTGAAAGATAAAACGACACCACGGTAAGCGGCGTTTTCAGGTTACGCCCTTCCCCCATTGCCGCCTCTGCCGCAATGGCCGTTCCGGCAACGACGTCGATTTCTGAATGGCGTTCCAGCATCTCCTGCAACAGGTTACGCTGGATTTCAATATCGTTATCACCAAGCGCAATATCAACAATACGCACCGGGCTTCCGGCAATGGCTGCGCGAAAACCCTCGACCATCTCCTTACTGCCCCCGGCGTTATCGGGTCCGGGCATCAACAGCACATTCAGTGGTTTACCGTGCGCCCATTGCACCAGATATCGCCCAGGTTGATAGCCCATCTGAAACCAGGGTACACCAACGCGGCTTTTCACCTGGGGAGCATCAATAGCATTTACCAGTTCGATCACCGGCAGACTTGCTACCTGATTTTGCAGATCGGGAAATGACGTCGTACTACTACCGAGCAAAATGGCCTCTGCGCCCCACTGTTTACACTGGTCGATTTGTGCTTGCTGGGTAGTCAACTGGCTGTAGCCGCCTGCCTCCAGCACTTTTAAATCCACACCGTAGCGGCGAGCAGCCTCCTGCATACCATAGTTCAACGATAACCAGTATGAATCTTTCAGGCTGGGATAAAGCGCGCACAGTTTCCATACGCGTTTGGCTTTAAGCGGCATAGAGGCTTGCACCGTGAAATGCTGCGCATCATGCCAGCGCAACAGGTTATCAGCCGAAAATGCCGGCAACATGAAAAGGGAAAGAAGTAAAAATAGCAGTACGCGCATGATAGCCTCATCAATAATAAGGCTTTATGCTAGATGCATTCCGCTTTGCGACTCAACATTTTTCACCTAAAGTGCACCGACCGTGAATTTAACCCTGACCCGAAGACTCTGGATGGGCTTTGCCCTGATGGCGCTGTTAACCCTGACCAGTACCCTGGTGGGATGGTACAACCTGCGCTTTATCAGCCAGGTGGAAAAAGACAACACTCAGGCATTGATTCCTACCATGAATATGGCGCGCCAGTTGAGCGAAGCCAGCGCCTGGGAACTTTTCGCCGCGCAGAACCTGACCAGTGCCGATAACGAAAAGATGTGGCAGGCGCAGGGGCGAATGCTCACCGCACAAAGCCTGAAGATTAATGCGTTGCTGCAAGCGTTACGGGAACAAGGTTTTGATACCACCGCTATTGAACAACAGGAGCAGGAGATCTCCCGTTCGTTACGTCAGCAAGGGGAACTGGTGGGGCGACGTCTGCAACTACGCCAGCGACAACAGCAACTCAGTCAGCAGATAGTCGCTGCCGCCGATGAGATCGCACGCCTGGCGCAAGGTCAGGCGAATAATGCGACAACTTCCGCTGGAGCGACCCAGGCCGGGATTTACGATTTGATCGAACAAGATCAGCGTCAGGCTGCTGAAAGTGCACTCGATCGGCTGATTGATATCGATCTTGAGTATGTTAACCAGATGAATGAACTGCGCCTTAGCGCTCTGCGGGTGCAGCAAATGGTGATGAATCTGGGGCTGGAGCAGATCCAGAAAAATGCACCAACGCTGGAAAAGCAGCTCAATAATGCGGTGAAAATTCTGCAACGTCGGCAAATACGCATTGAAGATCCGGGAGTTCGTGCGCAGGTCGCAACAACGTTAACTACCGTTAGCCAATATAGCGATCTGTTGTCGCTGTTCCAGCAGGACAGTGAAATCAGCAATCACCTGCAAACTCTCGCCCAAAATAATATCGCCCAGTTCGCGCTGTTTAGTAGCGAAGTCAGTCAGCTGGTCGACACCATTGAGCTGCGCAATCAGCATGGACTGGCGCATCTGGAAAAAGCCAGTGCACGCGGGCAATACAGCCTGTTATTGCTGGGGATGGTTTCACTTTGCGCACTGATTCTGATCCTCTGGCGCGTGGTTTATCGCTCAGTCACGCGTCCACTTGCCGAACAAACGCAGGCGCTGCAACGGCTGCTGGACGGTGATATTGACTCCCCTTTTCCGGAAACCGCTGGCGTACGGGAGCTGGATACCATCGGGCGGCTGATGGATGCGTTTCGCAGCAGTGTTCATGCACTGAATCGCCACCGCGAACAGCTGGCGGCGCAGGTCAAAGCGCGTACAGCTGAATTGCAGGAACTGGTGATAGAACACCGACAGGCACGGGCGGAAGCAGAAAAAGCCAGCCAGGCAAAATCGGCGTTTCTGGCGGCGATGAGCCATGAGATCCGCACACCGCTGTACGGTATTCTCGGCACCGCGCAACTGCTGGCAGATAACCCCGCACTTAACGCCCAGCGTGATGATTTGCGGGCGATTACCGACTCTGGCGAATCGTTGCTGACCATCCTGAACGATATTCTCGATTATTCGGCTATCGAAGCAGGCGGCAAGAATGTTTCGGTCAGCGATGAACCCTTTGAACCGCGACCGCTGCTGGAAAGTACCCTGCAATTAATGAGTGGACGGGTGAAAGGTCGCCCGATTCGCCTGGCAACGGCAATTGCCGACGATGTACCGACTGCGTTAATGGGCGATCCGCGGCGTATTCGTCAGGTCATTACCAACCTGTTGAGCAACGCCCTGCGTTTTACTGACGAAGGGCAGATCGTTTTACGTAGCCGTACTGATGGTGAGCAATGGCTGGTCGAAGTGGAAGACAGCGGCTGCGGTATTGATCCCGCGAAACTGGCAGAAATCTTCCAGCCATTTATTCAGGTAAGTGGCAAACGCGGCGGCACCGGGCTGGGGCTGACTATCAGTAGCCGTCTGGCCCAGGCGATGGGCGGCGAACTGAGCGCCACCAGCACGCTGGAGGTTGGAAGCTGTTTTTGTTTACGCTTGCCGTTACGTGTTGCCACAGCACCCGCGCCAAAAACAGCCAATCAGGCGGTGCGTCTGGACGGTTTACGTTTGCTGTTAATTGAAGATAACCCGCTAACCCAGCGAATTACCGTTGAGATGCTGAACACCAGTGGTGCGCAGGTTGTTGCTATTGGCAATGCCGCGCAGGCTTTAGAGATACTGCAAAATAGCGAACCGTTTGCTGCCGCACTGGTGGATTTTGATCTGCCGGATATCGACGGCATTACCCTTGCCCGGCAACTGGCACAGCAATATCCGTCGCTGGTTTTGATTGGCTTTAGCGCCCATGTCATTGACGAAACGCTGCGCCAGCGTACCAGTTCACTATTTTGCGGGATTATCCCTAAACCGGTGCCGCGTGAAGTGCTCGGTCAGTTACTGGCGCACTATCTCCAACTGCAAGCCAATACCGATCAACCGCTGGATGTATCGCAACTCAATGAAGACGCTCAGTTAATGGGGACGGAGAAGATCCACGAATGGCTGGCATTATTTACACAACATGCCCTGCCGCTTCTCGATGAAATCGACATTGCCCGCGCCACTCAGGATAGCGAGAAAATAAAGCGTGCCGCGCATCAGCTAAAAAGCAGTTGCTCGAGTCTGGGAATGCGTAGCGCCAGCCAGCTCTGCGCACAACTGGAGCAGCAGCCATTATCTGCCCCCCTTCCACACGAAGAAATTACACGCAGTGTTGCCGCTCTGGAAGCATGGTTGAATAAGAAAGACCTGAACGCGATTTGAATCAATATCAGCCAGTTAAGAATAACTAGAATAGTGGCATTTGGCATGCAACTTAACGGACTGGCAAAATCATGGCAGAGAAAAAAAGAACCCGCTGGCAGCGGCGGCCAGGCACGACGGGCGGCAAATTACCGTGGAATGACTGGCGCAATGCCACGACCTGGCGTAAAGCGACGCAATTCTTACTATTGGCAATGAATATTTATATTGCCATCACGTTCTGGTATTGGGTGCGCTATTACGAAACGGCAGGTAGTACGACATTTCTCGCCAGACCGGGAGGTATCGAAGGCTGGCTACCGATTGCCGGTTTGATGAATCTGAAATATAGCCTTGCAACAGGTCAGGTACCGTCCATCCACGCCGCCGCGATGCTGTTATTGGTCGCTTTTATCGTCATCAGTCTATTACTCAAAAAGGCCTTTTGTTCATGGTTATGCCCGGTTGGTACGCTTTCTGAATTAATCGGCGATCTCGGTAACAAACTGTTTGGTCGGCAATTTGTCCTTCCCCGCTGGCTGGATATTCCTCTGCGCGGCGTGAAGTATTTGCTGTTGAGTTTTTTTCTCTATATCGCGTTATTGATGCCCGCTCAGGCGATTCACTATTTTATGTTGTCGCCCTACAGCGTGGTGATGGACGTTAAAATGCTCGATTTCTTTCGTCATATGGGGACCGCGACATTAATCAGCGTGACCGTTTTGCTGATTGCCAGCCTGTTTATTCGCCATGCCTGGTGTCGTTATCTTTGCCCATATGGCGCGCTGATGGGCGTGATTTCGCTATTATCGCCGTTTAAGATTCGTCGCAATGCCGAAAGTTGTATCGACTGTGGCAAATGCGCAAAAAATTGCCCATCACGGATCCCGGTAGATAAATTAATTCAGGTACGAACAGTGGAATGTACCGGCTGTATGACTTGCGTAGAGTCATGTCCGGTAGCCTCAACATTGACCTTTTCACTGCAAAAACCTGCGGCAAATAAAAAAGCCTTTGCGTTGTCTGGCTGGTTAATGACGCTACTGGTTCTGGGGATTATGTTTGCGGTGATTGGTTACGCAATGTATGCGGGAGTATGGCAAAGCCCGGTACCGGATGAATTGTACCGACGCTTAATTCCACAAGCGCCAATGATTGGTCACTAAATTAGCAACAAGCGGAACATCACCTCGCACGGGTGATGTTCACAAAATCACATTATTTTGATTTTGACATCATAACTTTCAAGCCCGGTCATTTTTTCTCGTGCGGTGAAGCGAATTTCAGAGACTTCTTTCCCTGTATTCTTGTTCAGCTCGGCGATTTTTTGCGCGATAAAGTCGGCGATTTCCGTTTCGGCTTGTTTTTTTAACTCTTCAATATTCACTGTTAACCTCGTCTGGTCTTGAAAGACAGCAACACGCCAGTAAGGTGTTGGTTCCCGGTACCCTGGTCAGGTAAGAAATGTTATAAGCCATCTCCCCGAAAGATTCAATAATCAACAGGTTATCGCTTACTATACATACAGCGTTGAAGAAAAATAAGGCAGATATAAAAAAGGCTCCACGAGGGAGCCTGATATTATTTTGTGAAATCCAGCGGCGCATGGTCAGTGCGTATTTGCAGCGCGACGTTATCAAAGGTGATCATAGTCGATTTACAAAAAATACACTTAGCGCCCAAAGGGTTTCGCTCCGTCACATCGAATGCCGATGTACGGTACTGTGAACCATGACAACATGGACAGCGGAAATGGAGATGTTGAGTAATAACGGCAACCTTAGAGCGTAACAACGTTCGCTGCCGCGGGGCCACGTTGCCCCTGCTCAATAGAAAATTCAACTTTCTGATTTTCGTTCAGCGTGCGGAATTCATTGCTCTGGATGGCGGTGAAATGGACGAAAACGTCTTTGCTGCCATCATCAGGAGTGATAAAGCCAAAACCTTTATCTGCGTTAAACCATTTTACTAAACCAGTCATTTTATTAGACATATTTTACTTCCTTCATTTTGGGCCTTTCGGCAAACAGGGCTTTAATACAGAAACTACTTAGTGTTCAGGAGAGAGACTCAAAAGAAGGGGATAATGCCTGATAATGAGAACTGCTTTAGTAAACTACTTTATATGCTGTCTGTCTTTCAAACCGACGCAGCTATTAACGCATGATAATTGAGATTAAGCAAATTTTATTTTAGCCGTCCGGCGGTCTTAAATATCGCTGGCTTTATTTTATTAACCCCGTATAGTGCAGCGCAGTATTTTCAGTAAGGAATTTGTTTGTCCCGTAAAATGACAGGAATTGTCAAAACCTTTGATCGCAAAAGCGGCAAAGGATTCATTATCCCCTCCGACGGTCGTAAAGAAGTCCAGGTCCATATTTCCGCATTCACTCCCCGCGACGCAGAAGTGCTTATACCAGGATTACGCGTGGAATTTTGTCGCGTAAATGGCCTGCGAGGACCAACAGCGGCAAATGTTTATCTCTCTTAATATGACGCTGCTTGTTTAAAGCTGACTGGTTTTAATGGAATAGTTCAATAGTCAACACCATGCATTATAACGCAAGTTACTTTTTACCAGGAAACTAATCCATTTAACCGAATATCTCGGCAACTAATAGTTATAAATGCCACTTAACAGCCAGTTATAGTACCACTTGAAACTATATTACCAACAATAGTTAATAGCTTTCTTAACAATTTTCTTATCTTTAATTTGTATTTTTCTAAGATTTATCTTATGCACACAAGTCGTATTTCAAGAGGGAAATCGTCAACAATCTTATATTTCCCTCTGCGCGCCTTTCTCACCCGCTGTATATAGTGCAAGTGGTATGAGGAAAGGGAGATTTCACAAGGATGTTATACTCAAAGTAGACAATCCTGATCTCAAGCGTACGTATTGTCCATGCGATGAATAAAGGAAAAGTTATGAAACACAAGCTTTCTGCAATCCTTATGGCCTTCATGTTGACGACGCCAGCTGCGTTTGCTGCCCCTGAAGCAGCAAACGGGACCGAGGCAACGACGGGTACTACTGGCACCACAACGACCACTACCGGTGCAACCACGACGGCTGCTACCACTGGTGGCGTGGCTGCTGGCGCTGTCGGCACGGCGACAGTTGTCGGTGTGGCAACGGCTGTTGGTGTGGCGACGTTGGCAGTAGTTGCAGCAAATGACAGTGGCGATGGCGGTTCTCATAACACCTCAACCACCACGTCCACTACGCGCTAATTCTGCTTAAACGCGTCGAAATTAAAGTTAAATAATACCCGGTTGCGATATTCGTACCGGGCTTTAGAGATTTGCATTTTTTTAATTAACCTTTCAAGGATTAAAGGTGCGCCCTCTTATTTTATCGATTTTCGCACTATTTCTTGCGGGATGTACGCACAGCCAGCAAAGTATGGTCGATACATTTCGCGCCAGCCTTTTCGATAATCAGGATATCACCGTAGCGGATCAGCAGATCCAGGCGTTGCCTTATTCCACGATGTATTTACGCCTTAATGAAGGGCAACGAATCTTTGTGGTACTGGGATATATAGAACAAGAACAAAGCAAATGGTTATCCCAGGATAACGCCATGCTGGTTACCCATAATGGACGTCTTTTAAAGACCGTCAAACTTAATAATAATCTGCTGGAAGTGACAAATTCCGGGCAGGACCCTCTGCGTAACGCGCTGGCAATAAAAGACGGCAGCCGCTGGACGCGCGATATTCTCTGGAGTGAAGACAACCATTTTCGCTCTGCGACCCTGAGTTCCACTTTTTCCTTTGCTGGATTAGAGACGCTGCATATTGCGGGTCGCGATGTGCTGTGTAATGTCTGGCAGGAAGAGGTGACTTCCACGTTGCCAGAAAAACAGTGGCAAAACACATTCTGGGTCGATTCGACTACTGGCCAGGTTCGTCAAAGTCGGCAAATGTTAGGCGCAGGGGTTATTCCCGTAGAAATGACGTTTCTTAAACCCGCACCATGAATAAATTACAGTCGTATTTCATTGCCAGCGTACTTTACGTAATGACACCCCATGCCTTTGCGCAAGGAACGGTGACTATTTATCTGCCTGGCGAACAACAGACACTTTCCGTTGGCCCCGTGGAAAATGTTGTCCAGTTGGTGACACAACCGCAACTGCGCGATCGCCTCTGGTGGCCTGGTGCCTTGCTGACCGACTCTGCGGTGAAAGCTAAAGCGCTTAAAGACTACCAACATGTCATGGCACAGCTTGCTTCCTGGGAAGCAGAAGCTGACGACGATGTGGCGGCAACGATTAAATCCGTGCGCCAGCAGTTACTCAATCTCAATATCACTGGTCGCTTACCGGTCAAACTGGACCCTGATTTTGTACGAGTGGATGAGAACAGCAATCCCCCGCTGGTCGGGGACTATACGCTCCATACCGTACAGCGTCCGGTGACTATTACTCTGCTGGGTGCGGTTTCTGGGGCTGGGCAATTGCCCTGGCAGGCAGGCCGTAGCGTTACCGATTATCTGCAAGATCACCCCCGTCTTGCAGGCGCGGACAAGAATAACGTTATCGTGATTACGCCTGAGGGTGAGACTGTCGTCGCCCCTGTTGCCCTGTGGAATAAAAGACATGTGGAACCACCGCCTGGCAGCCAGCTTTGGTTAGGCTTTTCTGCGCATGTACTGCCCGACAAATATGCTGATTTAAATGACCAGATTGTGTCTGTTTTAACGCAACGTGTTCCTGACTGATGAAGAAGAATTCTTATCTTTTAAGCTGCCTGGCCATTGCCGTCTCCAGTGCCTGTCATGCTGAAGTATTAACCTACCCGGATCCGCTGGGTTCGTCGCAATCGGACTTTGGCGGCACAGGATTGTTGCAGATGACAAATGCGCGCATCGCACCGGAAGGTGAATTCAGCGTCAACTACCGGGATAACGATCAATACCGTTTCTACTCCACGTCCGTGGCGCTGTTCCCATGGCTGGAAGGCACCATTCGTTATACGGATGTGCGCACACGCAAATATAGCCAGTGGGAAGATTTCAGCGGCGATCAGTCATACAAAGACAAATCATTCGATTTTAAACTTCGCCTGTGGGAAGAAGGTTACTGGCTACCGCAAGTGGCGTTTGGTAAACGTGATATTGCTGGTACGGGTCTGTTTGACGGTGAGTATTTGGTGGCCAGCAAGCAAGCGGGGCCATTTGATTTCACCCTCGGGATGGCATGGGGCTACGCCGGTAATGCGGGCAATATTACCAACCCGTTTTGCCGGGTGAGCGATAAATATTGTCATCGCGCAGGGTCTCACGATGCGGGCGATATCAGCTTTAGCGATATCTTTCGTGGCCCGGCCTCCATCTTTGGCGGCATTGAGTATCAAACGCCGTGGAATCCCCTGCGTCTGAAACTCGAATACGACGGCAACAATTACCAGAATGATTTCGCTGGCAAACTGCCTCAGGCAAGCCATTTCAACGTCGGTGCAGTTTATCGCGCTGCCAGCTGGGCAGACCTCAACCTGAGTTATGAACGCGGTAACACGTTGATGTTTGGTTTCACTTTACGGACCAATTTCAACGATCTGCGCCCTGCCCTGCGCGATACGCCAAAACCGGCATATCAACCTGCGCCTGAATCTGAAGGATTGCAGTACACCACGGTAGCAAACCAACTTACCGCCCTGAAGTATAACGCGGGCTTTGACGCGCCAGAAATTCAGCTACGCGATAAGACGCTGTATATGTCTGGTCAGCAATACAAATACCGTGACTCTCGTGAAGCGGTCGATCGTGCCAACCGGATTCTGGTGAATAACCTGCCGCAAGGCGTTGAGAAGATTAGCGTGACGCAAAAGCGCGAGCATATGGCGATGGTGACTACCGAAACCGACGTAGCCAGCCTGCGCAAACAGCTGGCTGGTACAGCGCCTGGTAAATCAGAGCAACTGCAACAACAACGTGTTGAAGCAGAAGATCTTTCTGCCTTTGGTCGGGGCTACCGTATTCGTGAAGATCGCTTTAGCTACTCTTTCAACCCAACACTTTCACAATCGCTGGGCGGCCCGGAAGATTTCTATATGTTCCAGTTGGGGCTGATGTCCAGCGCCCGCTACTGGTTTACTGACCACCTGCTGCTTGATGGCGGTATTTTCACCAATATTTACAATAACTACGACAAGTTTAAGTCTTCGCTATTACCCGCGGACTCTACCCTGCCCCGCGTGCGCACGCATATCCGTGATTACGTTCGCAATGACGTTTATCTCAACAACTTGCAGGCGAACTACTTTGCCGACTTAGGCAATGGTTTCTATGGCCAGGTGTATGGTGGTTATCTGGAAACGATGTACGCCGGTGTCGGTTCCGAGCTGCTTTATCGCCCGCTAGATGCCAGCTGGGCGCTGGGTGTGGACGTTAACTACGTGAAGCAGCGTGACTGGGACAACATGATGCGCTTCACCGATTATTCCACGCCAACTGGTTTCGTGACGGCTTACTGGAACCCGCCGACGCTCAATGGCGTACTGATGAAACTTAGCGTTGGGCAATATCTGGCAAAAGATAAAGGGGCAACGATCGACGTCGCCAAACGCTTTGACAGCGGCGTGGCGGTAGGGGTATGGGCGGCAATCAGTAACGTATCTAAAGATGACTACGGCGAAGGCGGCTTTAGTAAAGGTTTTTATATCTCGATTCCGTTCGACTTGATGACCATTGGACCTAACCGCAACCGCGCGGTGGTTTCGTGGACACCATTGACGCGTGATGGTGGACAAATGCTGTCACGCAAATACCAGCTCTATCCAATGACGGCAGAGCGAGAAGTACCGGTTGGACAATAACCTGACGTAATTCATAACATTACATTGACTGATAAATATAAACCAATGAAAAAGAACATTTTTAAGTTTTCGGTACTGACATTGGCTGTTCTGTCTTTGACAGCATGTACCCTTGTTCCTGGTCAGAATTTATCGACCAGTAACAAGGATGTCATTGAACTACCTGACAATCAGTATGACCTGGACAAAATGGTCAATATCTATCCCGTCACGCCAGGATTGATTGATCAGCTGCGCGCCAAACCGATTATGTCGCAGGCTAACCCGGAGCTGGAGCAGCAAATCGCGAACTATGAATATCGTATCGGCATTGGTGATGTGTTGATGGTTACGGTCTGGGATCACCCGGAACTAACCACCCCCGCAGGGCAATACCGTAGCGCCAGTGATACCGGCAACTGGGTTAACGCCGATGGTGCGATTTTCTACCCCTATATTGGTCGCCTGAAAGTGGCCGGGAAAACACTTACCCAGGTACGCAACGAGATTACAGCGCGTCTGGATTCAGTCATTGAAAGCCCGCAAGTCGATGTCAGCGTCGCGGCGTTCCGCTCGCAAAAAGCGTACGTCACCGGCGAAGTCAGCAAATCGGGTCAGCAGCCGATTACCAATATTCCTCTGACCATCATGGATGCGATTAACGCCGCGGGCGGTCTGACCGCAGATGCAGACTGGCGCAATGTGGTGCTCACCCAGAATGGCGTAAAGACCAAAGTGAACCTCTATGCGCTGATGCAGCGTGGCGACTTGCGCCAGAACAAACTGCTGCACCCGGGCGATATTTTATTTATTCCGCGCAACGATGATCTGAAAGTCTTCGTGATGGGTGAAGTGGGTAAACAGAGCACGCTGAAAATGGACCGCAGCGGTATGACCCTGGCGGAAGCGCTGGGTAACGCTGAGGGTATGAATCAGGATGTCGCTGATGCGACGGGGATTTTTGTTATTCGTGCAACGCAAAACAAGCAGAATGGCAAAATCGCCAATATTTATCAGCTGAATGCGAAGGACGCATCGGCAATGATACTCGGAACGGAATTCCAGCTTGAACCTTACAACATTGTTTATGTCACTACCGCGCCGCTGGCTCGTTGGAACCGTGTGATTTCCCTGCTGGTACCGACGATTTCCGGGGTGCATGACCTGACAGAGACTTCACGGTGGATTCAAACATGGCCCAACTAAAATTTAACTCAATCCTGGTGGTTTGTACCGGCAACATTTGCCGTTCGCCCATTGGCGAGCGCTTGTTGCGTAAACGTCTGCCAGGCGTAAAAGTCAAATCGGCAGGTGTTCATGGTCTGGTAAAACACCCTGCAGATGCGACAGCAGCAGATGTTGCCGCTAATCATGGCGTATCTCTTGAAGGACATGCCGGACGTAAGCTCACTGCTGAGATGGCACGAAATTACGATCTGATTCTGGCAATGGAGTCGGAACATATTGCTCAGGTTACCGCAATCGCTCCCGAGGTCCGCGGGAAGACAATGCTGTTTGGGCAATGGCTGGAACAGAAAGAGATCCCGGATCCCTATCGTAAAAGTCAGGACGCATTTGAACATGTCTACGGTATGTTGGAACGCGCCAGTCAGGAATGGGCGAAGCGCCTCAGCCGGTAATTTGAGTTTATAAAATACGATGACAACTAAAAATATGAATACGCCACCAGGCAGCACTCAGGAAAATGAGATCGATCTGCTTCGTCTGGTCGGCGAGTTATGGGATCACCGTAAGTTTATTATCAGCGTGACCGCGTTATTCACCCTGATCGCTGTCGCTTACTCGCTGTTAAGCACGCCAATTTATCAGGCAGATACTCTGGTCCAGGTTGAGCAGAAACAGGGCAACGCCATTCTCAGCGGCCTGAGCGATATGATCCCTAACTCATCGCCCGAGTCTGCACCGGAGATCCAACTGCTGCAATCGCGCATGATTCTCGGTAAAACCATTGCTGAACTGAATCTGCGCGACATGGTTGAGCAAAAGTATTTTCCGATTGTGGGTCGCGGCTGGGCGAGATTAACCAAAGAGAAACCAGGTGAGCTGGCGATCAGCTGGATGCATATTCCACAACTGAATGGTCAGGATCAGCAACTGACACTCACGGTTGGGGAAAACGGCCACTATACGCTGGAAGGTGAAGAGTTCACCGTCAATGGTATGGTCGGCCAGCGTCTGGAAAAAGATGGCGTTGCGCTGACTATCGCGCATATTAAGGCCAAACCAGGAACACAGTTTGTCCTGAGCCAACGTACCGAACTGGAAGCGATTAACGCGTTGCAGGAAACCTTTACCGTTAGCGAACGCAGTAAAGAAAGCGGGATGCTGGAACTTACCATGACCGGTGATGATCCCCAGTTGATTACCCGTATACTGAACAGCATCGCTAACAACTATTTGCAACAGAATATCGCTCGCCAGGCGGCGCAGGATTCACAAAGCCTTGAATTCTTACAGCGCCAGTTGCCTGAAGTGCGCAGCGAGCTGGACCAGGCGGAAGAAAAACTCAACGTTTATCGCCAGCAGCGCGATTCGGTTGACCTTAACCTGGAAGCCAAAGCCGTTCTTGAGCAGATTGTGAACGTTGATAATCAACTCAATGAGCTGACCTTCCGCGAGGCAGAGATCTCCCAGCTGTATAAGAAAGATCACCCAACTTATCGTGCGCTGCTGGAAAAACGCCAGACGCTGGAGCAAGAACGCAAACGCCTGAATAAGCGGGTATCGGCAATGCCTTCCACCCAACAGGAAGTGTTGCGTTTAAGTCGTGACGTAGAAGCGGGCCGTGCGGTATATCTGCAATTACTTAACCGCCAGCAGGAGTTGAGTATTTCGAAATCCAGTGCGATTGGTAACGTGCGGATTATCGACCCGGCAGTCACTCAGCCGCAGCCAGTGAAACCGAAAAAAGCGTTGAATGTGGTGCTTGGTTTTATTCTTGGCCTGTTTATTTCGGTGGGTGCCGTGCTGGCGCGTGCGATGTTGCGTCGTGGTGTAGAAGCCCCGGAACAACTGGAAGAGCACGGCATCAGCGTTTATGCCACCATCCCGATGTCCGAGTGGCTGGATAAACGTACCCGTCTGCGTAAGAAAAATTTATTTTCTAATCAGCAGCGCCATCGTACTAAAAATATCCCCTTCCTGGCGGTGGATAACCCGGCGGATTCTGCTGTTGAAGCCGTACGTGCGCTACGAACCAGTCTGCATTTCGCTATGATGGAGACTGAGAATAACATTCTGATGATAACCGGTGCGACGCCAGACAGTGGTAAAACATTTGTCAGTTCAACTCTGGCAGCGGTGATCGCCCAGTCCGATCAAAAAGTGTTATTTATTGATGCCGACTTACGCCGTGGTTATTCGCATAACCTGTTTACCGTGAGTAATGAACATGGCTTGTCGGAATATCTGGCAGGTAAAGATGAGCTCAACAAAGTGATCCAGCATTTTGGCAAAGGAGGCTTTGATGTGATTACTCGCGATCAGGTGCCACCTAACCCGTCTGAACTGCTGATGCGCGATCGGATGCGTCAATTACTGGAATGGGCGAACGACCATTACGATCTGGTGATTGTCGATACGCCGCCGATGCTGGCGGTGAGCGATGCTGCGGTCGTGGGGCGCTCTGTCGGCACCAGCCTGCTGGTTGCGCGTTTTGGCCTGAACACCGCCAAAGAGGTGAGCTTGTCAATGCAGCGTCTGGAACAGGCAGGCGTCAATATTAAAGGCGCAATCCTCAATGGTGTGATTAAACGCGCCAGCACCGCTTACAGTTACGGCTATAACTATTACGGTTATAGTTACTCCGAGAAAGAGTAAAACTGAAGGTAAAGTGACCGGATGCGGCGTGAACGCCTTTTCCGGTCTACGCATTAGACAGTTCTTCGTTTGTCATCAGCCTCAGAGCATTCAGGTAGCTGAATGCTCTTTTTTATGCATTACAAACTGCACGCCGGTATGCGTGCTTCATTCACGATTTGCGTAAAACCGGCCAACGAACACATGCCCTGCGCATTTCGCTCTTCACATCCTGCCAGGGTCAGTTTCACCTCTCCGGGCGGCGTATTTAATGACAGCGGCGTTTTATCACGCATCTGCTGTAAAGTCTGGAAGACCAGCGAAACCTGAATCCACTGGCTGTTATCGCTTAGCCGACGCCAGCGTTCAAACACCAGTTCACCACCTGGCGGCGTGTTATCCGGCTGACCTGGAAGCGTCCAGTTGAGCTCCAGTGCGCCGCCGAGATTTGCCAGATTAGTATCGTGTCCGGCGATAAACAGCACTGAAGTGGGTAATGTCACACCATACGCCTGTTTTTGCGGTGGATGGGGCGTCAACGCTGTCATAATCAAATCCAACAACGGGGTGGCGCGGCTGCGGGCAACCTCTGGCGTGCGTTGTAGTAAATAAAATTGCGCGTTATGCAAACTTAGCAACGTGTTCCACTGGTGTGAATCAGTGATCCTTCCCCACCCCGGCTCCGGCATTCCCTGTGCCTGTTGCAGGAGAAATATTTCCGTCAGCATTGATGCGAGGCTTACCGCACCGGTTAATGAGACATTGTCGGCGCTCACCTTGAGTTCCGATGGTAATGCCTGCGTTAATGAACAGCTTTCGTCCTGTTTCTCACGGTTAAGGCACAAGTTTGATTGCGGGAAATTAAGCACCCGTTCCAGTTCGCGAAACGCCGTTTGCCGATGCCCGGTAAAGTCAGCAATTGACCCTCCTGCCCTGCTGAGGATCGCGTCAGTCACGTTCGCGTTATCCAGTTGGCAAACGCCAGTTTTTAGAGGATTAAATAACGGATCGGGACTGGACGTATCTGCCTGGGTATGTACGGTTATTGCACAGTCAGGTGCCAGCCCGGCGGCGAAGGCTTCGCCTGTTTTACGGGTACGCTCGTCGACATCAGCAATAATCGCGACCTGACCAGACTGCGGGCAGCCCTTTTTCGCCAGCAATCCGTCGGCTACCAGACGCTGGCGTTGGTAATGTCCGAGATAGGCGATTAGCTCACCACCGCGCGGTGTCAGCCAACCCAGTTTTACCGGCCAGGTTGGCCATGCGTCTGGGGTGACATCCTGCATCAGTTGCGTGGCCTTGGTTGGTGCACGCACACCATGACGACTGACAATCACCACACTTTCCAGCTTCAGTTCCGGCTCACTCTGAGCGAATGTAGATTGCGGGGTTAACGGAATCAGAAGAGATAAAAATGGGATCAAGATCGCTTTCATCGATATGTTTCCGCTTTTCATATCCGACATTATTGATTGCCTGATGCGACGCTAATGCGCCGCATCAGACTTACGTTCGTTAACTTTTCAATCGCGGGTCCAGCCATACCAACACAAGGGTGGAGAGCGAACACATCAACAAAATGCCGACGAACCAAAGTAAATACCACATTGTTCCTGCTCCTTAGTACAGCTCGTTTTCGTTACGGCGGAGAGTTTCTGTCGTCATGCGTCCCCACATTTTGTAGTAGCTCCAGAGTGTGTAGAGCAACACAATGGGCAAAAATATCAGCACGATTACCAACATAATGCTCAGCGTCAGCTGACTGGAAGTGCTGTCCCACAACGTCAGGCTGGAGATTGGACTCACGCTTGACGGCATGACAAAGGGGAACAGCGTGATGCCTGCCGTGAAAATCACGCCAAATTGCATCAATGATGCCATCAAAAATCCCCAACCCGGGCGACCACGATAAATCGCCATCACCGTCAGCAATGGGCAGAAGAACCCCAGTAGCGGGAAGATCCACAAAACGGGCGACTCGACAAAATTATTCATCCAGGCACCAGGTAGCACTGCCACCAGTTTCATTAACGGATTGGAAGGACCGTTAGCATCCTGGGCGAGCAGTACAAAGCCATCAATACCGACCCACAGCCAGTAACCCGCCAGCAAAAAGCACAGCATCACCAGTAGTGCGGCGCGTTTAGTCGCCAGCTGTGAACGCAGATGAATCACACCAACAGTTTTCAGTTGTAACCAGACGCCACCTTGCAAAATCACCATCCCAAGGCTGAGCAATCCGCACAATAAAGGGAATGGCGTCAGCAGTTGCCAGAAGCTGCCGAGATACTCCACGCGTAATTGCGGTGTGAAGGCAAACGGCACGCCGAGCAACAAGTTGCCGAAGGCGATACCGAAGACTACCGGCGGCACCAGACTGCCGATGACCAGACCGGCATCCCACATTTTACGCCAGCGTGCATCGGCGATTTTTCCGCGATAATCAAAGGCCAGCGGGCGGAAGAACAGCGAGCACAGCACCAGGATCATCGCCACATAAAAGCCGGAAAACGCCGCTGCATACACTCTGGGCCAGGCGGCAAATAATGCCCCACCTGCGAGGATCAACCAGACCTGATTGCCTTCCCAGTGCGCACCAACGCTATTAATCACTATCCGGCGTTCATCATCATCACGCGCCACCAGCGGCAGCAAACAGCCAATCCCCATGTCAAATCCGTCGGAGATCATAAAGACCACCAGGATCACGCCAATCAGCAGCCACCAGATGAAGCGCAATGTTTCATAATCAAACATGATTTTCTCCTTTACCCCTGTTGCTGCGTCGGTTGTTCACTCTGCATCGCGCTCGGCCCCAGACGGGCATATTTCTGCATCAGGTAGACTTCGGCGATTAAGAACAGGGTGTAAAGCCCTACGATCATGATCAGTGAGAAAGCCAGTTGTCCTGTGGTTAAGGCGGAGTGCGCGGAGTATGTCGGTAAGATGTCCTGTATCGCCCACGGCTGACGACCAAACTCGGTCATAAACCACCCGGCTTCAATCGCAATCCACGGCAACGGCAAACTCCAGAGCGCCATTTTCAGCACCCAGCGATGCTGGTCGATTTTGCCACGCAGCGTCTGGACAAGCGCAATAAGCATCACCAGTAGCAGCAGGGAACCACAGCCCACCATGATGCGGAAACTCCAGAATACCGGCGCAACCTGAGGTATCGCGCCACGCATCGCCGCCTGGTACTGTGCGGCTGTGACATGATTCATATCCGGCGCATAGCGGGAGAGCAACATGCCGTAGCCCAGGTCGCCTTCCAGCTCCCGGAATGCCTGCAACACATGCGGCTCACGATTGCCTTGCGATATTTCCTGCATTAACAGCCAGGCCATACGTCCGCGTTGCAAGCGTGGGTAGGTTTCAGCCATCAAATTCTTCAGACCCGGCACGGGTTTATCTAATGAGTGAGTGGCGAGGATCCCTAGCAGCGCGGGAATTTTGATGGCAAAGGCGTTACGCTCTTGATCCTGTTCCGGCCAGGCAACCACATGGAACGGTGCAGGTGCAGGTTCCGTTTGCCACTCCCCTTCCATCGCCGCCAGTTTTACCGGTTGTACTTGCGCGACTTCATACGCAGAACTGTCTCCGAGTTGCAGCGTGCCAATAATCGCCAGAGTACCGAAGACGGAACCGATGGCAAACGAGCGTAATGCGACATCGCGCTCCCGTCCGCGCAGTAAATACCAGGCGCTGATCGCCATAATAAACATGGCCCCGGTCACGTAGCCCGCCATTACGGTGTGCACAAATTTCACCTGGCTGACCGGGTTAAAGACCAGCTCGCTGAAGCTGGTCATCTCCATACGCAGGGTGTCGATATCAAAATGCGCACCGGTCGGGTATTGCATCCAACCGTTGGCATTCAATATCCACAATGCAGAGAGATTTGAACCGAACGCCACCAGCCACGTCACCAGCAGGTGCTGGTATTTATTCAGCCGTTGCCAGCCGAAGAAGAACAGCCCGACAAAGGTGGATTCGAGGAAGAAGGCCATTAATGCTTCCATCGCCAGCGGTGCGCCAAAAATATCGCCCACATAGTTGGAATAGAATGACCAGTTAGTACCAAACTGAAACTCCATGGTCAGGCCGGTAGCCACGCCAAGAGCAAAGTTGATACCGAAGAGCTTACCCCAGAAGCGCGTCATATCGCGGTAGATTGTTTTGCCGGTGACCACGTAAATGGTTTCCATGATAGCCAGCAAAAAAATCAGCCCCAGGGTAAGGGGTACAAATAAAAAGTGATACAGCGCGGTCAGCGCAAACTGCCAGCGCGATAAATCAATGACATCCCACATGCGCACTCCTGTAGGCGAAGAGAGAAAAATAACCCGATAATGGTAGATCTCCCTCTTTATCCTGAAACTCTACGACCAGAGGTATTCGCCGATTGCGATATTCATAAGACTGAAAGCGATACTTACCGTCTTTTTACGTCGGTGCAGCTTCCGCCAGCCACTGACATACCTCGCTAAGCCGCTGCGCAGAGTCGACCAAATCTTCTGGCGCTGCCAGCACCACTTCCGGTATTGGGCAGATTTCATAACTTTCCAGTAAAGGGCCTTTTAAGGTGTCCGTACAGCGTAAATGCCAGACATGGCGTAACCCCGTGGCGTTGATATAGCTCTCGCCATAGCCAATGGTACGAATCTGAATATTTCCCGGCCCACAGAGACGTGAGAGAAAAAGCCGATCAGCCTCGCTGATGGGTAATTGCGTCAGATTAATGCTGTGCGGCTGCGCGTCGGGGTTACGTACATGCGCCAGTAACTCATGCGCCAACGGTAGGCCATTCATCAGGCCATCAATGGGCGGCGGTAACAGCGAATCTGTCGGCAAGAGATTTTGCGTTGCCGCCTGCCACAACGCCAGCGGCGCGCAGCCAGCCTCCAGTTTGTCCTCCAGCAACTTTTCGCCGCGACGTCTGCGCACCCGCCATAATCCGCAGAAGATCGCCTCCTGTATTTCACTTTCACTGTCGTCAGCCTGCTGAATGCGCACTGACACTTCCCCTTCCCCGAGAAGCGTATTGATAAAGTGACGATCGTCGGCATTGAGATTTAACAGATCGACTGCCAGCACCTCGCCCAACGGCGGCTGGCGTTCGCTTAGTTTATGTTGTAACTCGTTTAACAGCGCAATCACCTGCGGGCTGTGAGCACATTGCTCCAGGGCTGCCATACTCGGTTCATCATTCACCTGACAGGTGATCGGCAGTGGATTCATGCTGAAACTGTCATCGTTCGGTTGCGTTCCTGGCCCCAGCAGATGGAAAAAAGTTTCGCTCATGAGGCACGCTCCTGTTGTGGTTCGACAAGCCCACGCATCAGGTTTATCAGTTCCGCCCACGGGTGAATACCATTCAGCACGCCGCGATAGTTTCCGCCGGTAAACACTAATGTGGCGGGAAAGCGAAAGACGCCAAAGCGATCTCCGATGGCTTCGCTCTGTTCAAGGTCAGCAATCGCCACCTGCCATGTGTAGTCGGGAAACTCGCGCAGTAATTCGCCAATCATTACCGGATTATCGCTGACCTCTGGCGTGCGTTTCGGGTCACTGCTTAATAACACCACGCCGTCTGGCGCTTGCGTAAGCCAGTCGTCAAGACGGAATTCACTAACCGGCGTCCAGCCGCGCGCCAGCATTCGTTGCCACAACGCATCAAATGGCGTGTCGTTGCTCATCCCTGCTCCTCCAGTGTCATCCTGTACTGGCGCAAGCGAACGCCTTCGTAATTTTCCATCGACAGACAGTCATAATTGAGACAGCGCGATTCATTAGCCGGTTGCGGCACAATTCCCCATGCAGCCAGCTGCGCCAGCGCCGCCTGTTCCGCTGCGGGCAGTTGCTCCCGTGCCAGTTCGCTCAGGCTGCCGCCGTAGTCGTCGAGCATTGCGGGTTGCAGACCGACGAGGGCAATATGTGCTGGCAGATGTCCGCGGATATCTGCCAGCGCCAGCACTTCGGAGAAACTGTTCTGGTGCAGGCTCATTTTCTTCGCGCTGAGATAAGCCGGAATACGTTCTCCGGCATAGGTTCGCAGCGTTCCAGGTTCCAGCCCGTAGTCAATGGCATCGAGAATCAACAGATGGCTGGCGCTTTCGACATACCCCAGCAAGTTCAGTCCCTGAGTACCGCCATCGACAATCTCCACATACTCGGGCCAGTGGTAATGGGCATACAACCGTTCCGCCACCCGCACGCCGAAACCTTCATCGGCCCACAGCAGGTTGCCCAGCCCCATGACCACCACGCGTTGCTCGCTCATGAACGCTCCTTGTTACTTATTTTGCCAAATTTGTGGCTACGGTAGCCGTTGACCATGGTGGAGATCACCGTGTCGTCGGACATGATGTCTTCACGCAGCGCCATATAGACATGACCGATCACAAACGCGCCAATCAGCCACATCCCCAGCCGATGCCAGCTGTGAATGTCCATTGAGTTGCCTCCCGTCCAGTAGAAAAATTCCACCACATAACGGAACGGCGCAAAAATAGCGTACTGGCTGTGTTCGCTGTACAGCGCAAAGCCGGTGATGATCATAAAGACCGACATCAGGAAATAGCCAAACATCGCCGCCTGGGCGATGGGGTTATGGCCTATATCGGCACTCGGACGTTTTGCCAGAAACAGATACCAGCGGATTTCATACCACACGCCCTGCCACCAGCTTTTACGCCATACTGGCACGATAAACAGCTCGCGGGAGTATCGATTGCCAACAAAAGCCCAGTAGATCCGCATCAGCAAGACCACGGTAAAAACCATCCCGGCGCTGAAGTGAATTAACCTGATGTAGCCCATATAGAACAGATACGTCGCCTCGCCGCTGACGGAAGGTAGCGGTTTGCCGATAAAGTAACCGGTGACCATCAACACCGCCATGCATAACACCGTCAGCCAGTGCCAGATACGCACTGGCGCTTCAAAGACATAGTGGCTGACAACGTTGTCGCTTTTCTGTTGCATGATGATTCTCCTTCGCTGTTAACGCACCTGCACGGAGATCAGCTCGCTACCGTCGTCGCCCAGCACGTGTGTTGAACAGGCGAGGCACGGATCAAAGCTGTGCAGAGTACGCAGGATCTCCAGCGGTTGCTCGGGGATCGCCATTTTGGTGTTCATCAGCGCCGCTTCATAAGCGCCAATCTGCCCTTTGGGATCGCGCGGGCTGGCGTTCCAGGTGGTCGGCACCACGCACTGGTAGAGATCAATCTTGCCATCGCGAATGGCGGCCCAGTGGCCTAACGCCCCGCGCGGCGCTTCGGTAAAACCGACACCACGGCACTCTGTCGGCCAGGTTGTGGGTTCCCATTTTTCCGTGGAGGCGGTGGCAAGATTGCCGTTTTTCAGGTTAGTCATCAGCTTGTTGAAGAAATACTGCAACTTACCTGCGGCCCACTGTGCTTCGTGCGCGCGACACAAAATGCGGCCTAACGTTGACTGGATGCCGGAAAGCGGCAGGTTCAACGCCGACATCATGCGATCGACCGACTCAACGGTCGCAGCATCGCCTTTGTGATAAGCGATTAACGTGCGTGCCAGCGGCCCCACTTCCATCGCGTTACCGCGCCAGCGGGGCGCTTTGATCCACGAGTAGCGTTCCTGTTCATTCAGCTGCTGAATGTTGGTATCGCTGCCTTTGACATCGCCGGGGTTGTACCACGGGTCGGTGATGCCATCGAACGGATGACGCCCGACCTGATCGTTGGGATATCGATACCAGGCGTGGTCGACAAACTCCTGCACCTGCTGCGGATCAACCAAATCCACTGGCAGCACATTGTTGAAGTCGCCGTTAATCACCGCGCCGCCAGGCATCAGCAGACTTTTCTCGCCAAAGTCGTTGGCAATATCCGGGAATGCGCCGTAGCTGAGGACACATTTATCAGAAAGACCCGTGCCGATTTCGCTCCACGGTTTGTTGAACTGACCGATGGCTAAGGCGTCGGGGATCATCACGTTGTTAATGAAGTCTGCCGTGCGGGTGATAATCGACTGCACCAGGTTCAGGCGTTCCATATTGACCGCCCCGACCGCGCCGCTTTCGTCAATGTTAATGGCGCAAGGCATCCCGCCGACAATCCAGTTTGGATGCGGGTTTTTACCGCCAAAGACCGCGTGGATTTTGACAATTTCACGCTGGAAATCGAGAGCTTCGAGATAGTGGGCAAAGCCCATCAGGTTGGCTTCTGGCGGCAACTTGTACTGCGGGTGCCCCCAGTAGCCATTGCGGAAGATCCCCAACTGCCCGCCTTCAACGAATTTCTTCAGGCGGTTTTGTACGTCGAAGAAATAGCCAGGGGATGATTTCGGCCAAGAGGAGAGACTTTGCGCCAGTTCGGAGGTTTTCCGCGGGTCGGCTTTCAGCGCATCCAACACATCGATCCAGTCCATCCCGGCAAGCTGATAGAAGTGCACCAGATGATCGTGGCACCAGAGCGTTGCCAGCATAATGTTGCGGATGATATTGGCGTTGTCCGGCACTTTAATACCGATGGCATCTTCGATGGCGTAAACCGAAGCCAGAGCGTGTACGCCAGTACAGACGCCGCAGATACGTTCAACGAACGCCCACGCATCGCGCGGGTCGCGCCCTTGCAGGATGATCTCCAGCCCGCGAAACATGGTGCCGCAGGAGACGGCATTGGTGATTACATTCTGATCGTTAATATTCACTTCGCAGCGCATGTGGCCTTCAATGCGCGTAATCGGGTCGACCACCAGGCGGCGTCCGGCATTATTGATGGTGTATCCCTGAGTTTCGTACTGAGTGCTCATGCCTGTTTATCCTCATTGCCTGGCTGATGTTCGGTTTCTGTAGGTTGCTGATTATGACGTCTGCGCTGGTCAACGGCGCTGGCGACTGCGTGCACACCAACAGCCGCTGCCACCACACCAAGCGCGGTTAAACCGACGGTATCGGCGGTGGAATGAGTACCCATTTGTGGAATATCGACCACGCGGCTGTAGAACGAACCGCGATCCCAGAAACCATTTTCCGCACAGCCCAGGCAGCCGTGACCAGACTGGATTGGGAAAGAAACGCCATCATTCCAGCGTGTGGAGGAACAGGCGTTATAGGTGGTAGGCCCTTTGCAGCCCATTTTGTACAGGCAATAACCTTTGCGGGCAGCGTCATCATCCCAACTCTGGACGAACTCTCCGGCGTCGAAGTGAGCGCGGCGATAGCATTTATCGTGGATACGCTGACCATAAAACATCAGTGGACGACCCATTCTGTCGACATCTGGCAAGCGATCAAAGGTCACCATGTAAGTAATGATGGCGCTCATCACATCCGGGATCGGCGGGCAGCCAGGTACTTTGATAATGGGTTTGTCGGTGATGACTTTGTCGATAGGCGTTGCCTGTGTCGGATTAGGTCGCGCGGCCTGCACGCAGCCCCAGGACGCACAGGTTCCCCAGGCGATAATCGCGCTGGCTCCGGCAGCGGCACGTTTGAGTTTCTCAATAAACGGTCGACCGCTGCTGATACAGAACATCCCCTGCTCGCCCAGCGGCGGATTACCTTCTACTGCGAGGATATATTTGCCATTGTAATGCGTGATGATGTCTTCAAAGACTTCTTCCGCCTGGGTTCCGGCGGCAGCCATCAAAGTATCGTCGTAATCGAGGGAAATCAGGGAAAGGATGACGTCCTTTGCCAGCGGGTGAGCGGAGCGGATAAAAGATTCGGTACAGCAGGTGCATTCCAGACCGTGGATCCATACCACTGGAATGCGGGGTTTGTTCTCCAGCGCCCAGGCAATCTTTGGTGCCATTCCCGCGCCTAATCCCAGCGACGTGGCAGCCAGACTACAATATTTGAGAAAGCTGCGCCGGGTAACGCCCTGACGCCGCATGGCCTGGTAAAATGTTTCCTCGTTATTCATATCGCACGTCTCTCCTCCTTGCGACACCGGCAGGACACCGGGCGCACATGGTCGGCAAGCGACGTCCCTGTAGCAAGGCAAACCATCGCTTCACGTGAGATGCTGAAAACGAAAGCTCATCCTTCTGCACTGGCGCACGTCGCCAGAAAGTAATGTTAATAAAGCGTAGTGAAACTTTTGCACAAAACAATACAAACTGTGTGGATTTATCTTTTAGCGATAAAAATGGACCTATTTTTCTTTTTGCCGGGCGGTGGGATGTTTAGCCAGTTGCTAAACGAGCAAAAGAGAAGGAATTCATGGTGATGAAATGATCAATCTGCTGTTATTTCACGCTATCAATGCACTTTTGGCTGTTTTTCAGGCAAACAAACAAATTAGGGGTTTACACGCCGCATCGGGATGTTTATAGTGCGCGTCATTCCGGAAGTGTGGCCGAGCGGTTGAAGGCACCGGTCTTGAAAACCGGCGACCCGAAAGGGTTCCAGAGTTCGAATCTCTGCGCTTCCGCCAGATAAGATAAGGGGTTAGCTAAATGCTAACCCCTTTTTCTTTTGCCTGTCGAAATTCTCAGGGCGTTATATTTGCTTAATGACCTGATAATCCGCTGTTAAACCTGTTCCAGATCAAATGCGTAAAGATGGGTAAAACTTCTGGGTGCCCTTACGCATTATCATTATGCTGCTTAATTAATTACATCTGTCATAGAGAGTGACTCAATGGATCGTATTGTTAGTTCTTCACATGACCGTACATCACTGCTTAGCACCCATAAGGTGCTGCGTAATACCTATTTTCTGCTGAGCCTGACGCTGGCCTTTTCGGCGATTACCGCAACTGCCAGTACGGTGCTGATGCTGCCATCTCCGGGTCTGATTCTGACGCTGGTGGGTATGTATGGTTTGATGTTCCTGACCTATAAAACGGCGAATAAGCCGACCGGGATTATCTCCGCATTCGCCTTTACCGGTTTTCTGGGTTATATCCTCGGACCAATTCTGAACACCTATCTGTCTGCCGGAATGGGTGACGTAATCGCTATGGCACTGGGCGGAACGGCGTTAGTGTTCTTCTGCTGCTCTGCATATGTGCTGACCACCCGCAAAGATATGTCGTTCCTCGGCGGTATGCTGATGGCGGGTATTGTGGTGGTGCTGATTGGTATGGTTGCTAATATCTTCCTGCAGCTGCCTGCTCTGCATCTGGCGATCAGCGCGGTCTTCATTTTGATCTCCTCTGGCGCTATTTTGTTTGAAACCAGCAACATCATTCATGGCGGTGAAACGAACTATATTCGTGCCACGGTTAGCCTGTATGTTTCGCTGTACAACATCTTCGTCAGCCTGCTGAGCATTCTGGGCTTCGCCAGCCGCGATTAATCTCACCCGCTAACACTGTCATAGCCTCGCTTTATGCGGGGCTTTGTTTTTTGTTACACTGCCGGCAGTCTGATTAAGGTAGTAATAATTATGCTGATCTTCGAAGGTAAAGAGATAGAAACGGATACCGAAGGCTATCTCAAAGAAAGCAGCCAGTGGAGTGAGCCGCTGGCAGTGGTGATTGCAGAGAACGAAGGGATTTCGCTGTCGCCAGAACACTGGGAAGTGGTGCGTTTTGTGCGTGATTTCTATCTGGAATTTAATACGTCTCCGGCGATTCGTATGCTGGTAAAAGCGATGGCGAATAAATTTGGCGAAGAAAAAGGTAACAGCCGCTATTTATACCGACTGTTTCCGAAAGGTCCGGCTAAGCAAGCCACCAAAATTGCTGGCCTGCCAAAACCGGTAAAGTGTATTTAACGGATACGAAAATCGGTTAATTCATCCGAGGGATGATGCGGCTCGCTGAGCACCCGTTCTACACGCGCAGAACGCGGGCCGCCACTCTTTAACCACTGCATTAATTTTTCTACCTGCCCTTCTTCACCGCAAGCAACCACTTCCACGCCGCCATCGTCAAGATTTTTGGCGTACCCGGTTAAACCCAGTCTTTTCGCTTCGTACTGTGTGGTGTAGCGAAATCCTACGCCCTGAACTCGCCCGTAAACCCAGGCAATTATGCAGACTTTCGACATTGCTGCTCTCCTTATCCTTAATGGACGCGTTGCAAATCCATGGAAAACTCCGGACAATGACGCCCATTTCTTTGCATCGACAGAAAAGTAAATTATGAGTGTACGTTTAGTGTTAGCCAAAGGGCGCGAAAAATCATTACTTCGTCGCCATCCGTGGGTCTTTTCCGGGGCCGTTGCCCGCATGGAAGGTAAAGCCAGCCTCGGTGAAACCATCGATATTGTTGATCATCAGGGAAAATGGTTAGCACGCGGCGCTTATTCGCCAGCTTCGCAAATCCGGGCGCGCGTCTGGACGTTTGACCCGTCTGAGTCTATCGACATTGCTTTTTTTTCCCGCCGTTTGCAACAAGCACAAAAATGGCGTGACTGGCTGGCGCAAAAAGATGGCCTCGACAGCTATCGTTTAATCGCCGGTGAATCTGATGGCCTGCCGGGTATTACTATCGATCGTTTCGGTAATTTTCTGGTGCTGCAACTGCTGAGTGCTGGGGCAGAGTATCAGCGCGCGGCATTAATTAGCGCCCTGCAAACGCTGTACCCGGAATGTGCGATTTACGATCGCAGCGATGTTGCGGTACGTAAAAAAGAAGGGATGGAGCTGACCCAGGGCCTCGTCACCGGCGAGTTGCCGCCTGCCCTGCTGCCGATTGAAGAACATGGCATGAAGCTGCTGGTGGACATACAGCACGGACACAAAACGGGCTACTACCTGGACCAGCGAGACAGCCGCCTGGCTACCCGCCGCTACGTTGAAAATAAACGCGTACTGAACTGTTTCTCCTATACCGGTGGTTTCGCCGTATCGGCACTGATGGGCGGTTGCAACCAGGTTGTCAGCGTTGATACCTCCCAGGAAGCCCTGGATATTGCACGGCAGAACGTTGAGCTGAACAAACTGGATCTGAGCAAGGCTGAGTTTGTCCGTGATGATGTCTTTAAATTGCTGCGTACTTATCGCGATCGCGGTGAAAAATTTGACGTTATCGTGATGGACCCGCCGAAGTTTGTTGAGAATAAAAGCCAGTTGATGGGCGCGTGTCGTGGCTATAAAGACATCAACATGCTGGCGATTCAGTTGCTGAATGAAGGCGGTATTCTCCTGACTTTCTCCTGTTCCGGTCTGATGACCAGCGATTTATTTCAGAAAATCATCGCGGATGCCGCAATTGATGCCGGTCGTGATGTACAATTTATAGAGCAGTTCCGTCAGGCGGCCGATCATCCGGTGATCGCTACCTATCCGGAAGGGCTATATCTGAAAGGGTTTGCCTGTCGCGTCATGTAACTTGAAATGTGGAATTTTACCCTTATATCAAAGGTAAAGATTTCCCGGGAGGTGACTATGATTGCCAGCAAATTCGGTATCGGCCAGCAGGTCCGCCATTCCCTGTTAGGTTATCTCGGAGTGGTCGTGGATATCGACCCGGTTTATTCGCTCTCTGAACCGTCGCCTGATGAGCTGGCGGTGAATGACGAGCTTCGCGCCGCTCCGTGGTATCACGTGGTGATGGAGGACGATAACGGCCTACCGGTTCATACCTACCTGGCTGAAGCCCAGCTAAGTAGCGAATTGCAGGATGAACATCCTGAACAGCCATCCATGGATGAGCTGGCGCAGACCATCCGCAAACAACTCCAGGCCCCGCGTCTGCGTAACTAATCCCTGAACAAATCCCCGGAAGGTTTTTGCCTTCCGGGGATTTTTTATTTGGCCAGGCCCAGGCGAGGGATCTCAATAGCCGGGCAGCGATCCATCACCACATTCAACCCGGCATCCCGTGCCAGTACTGCCGCTTGCTCATTAATCACCCCCAGTTGCATCCAGAGGGTTTTCGCGCCAATGGCAATAGCTTCCTGTGCCACGCCCCACGCCGCTTCTGAATTACGGAAAACATCGACCATATCGACCTTTTCCGGAACGTCTGCCAGCGTGCCATACCCCTGCTGGCCTAGCAGCGTTTTGCCGGCAACTTTTGGCGAAACCGGAATGACGTGATACCCCTGGTCGAGTAGATATTTCATCACGCGATAGCTGGGACGATCGGGTTTGTCGCTTGCCCCCACCAGCGCAATGGTATGAGTGGACGTTAAAATGCCTGCAATATCGGTTTCTTTCATTATTTCCTCCAGACTGTTTCACAAAGTGTACGACAAAGCCGACATGCCAACCATGCAGCTAATACGAATGAATGAGAGCAAAAGCGGGAAATATGTCTATATGTTAGTAAGTATGATTAAAGAAAAATTTTGACACATTATTATTCGGGCGGTCTTTTGACAGGAGCTACCTATGAAAACCGGCATCGTGACCACCTTGATTGCATTATGTTTGCCGGTATCCGTTTTTGCCACCACGCTGCGGCTTTCAACCGATGTCGATCTTCTGGTACTCGACGGCAAGAAGGTCTCCAGCTCTCTGCTGCGCGGTGCGGACAGCATTGAACTGGATAATGGACCGCATCAGTTAGTGTTTCGCGTTGAGAAGACGATTCATCTTTCCAATAGTGAAGAACGGCTGTATATATCCCCACCGCTGGTGGTCAGTTTTAATACCCAGCTCATCAACCAGGTCAATTTTCGCCTGCCTCGCCTGGAGAATGAGCGGGAAGCTAACCATTTTGATGCCGCGCCGCGCCTTGAATTGTTGGATGGCGATGCGACGCCGATTCCGGTAAAGCTAGATATTCTCGCCATTACCTCAACGGCAAAAACGATTGATTATGAGGTCGAGGTTGAACGCTATAACAAATCCGCGAAACGCGCTTCACTACCGCAATTTGCCACGATGATGGCAGATGACAGTACGCTGCTTTCGGGTGTTTCCGAGCTGGATGCTATTCCACCGCAGTCTCAGGTGCTCACAGAACAACGGCTGAAGTATTGGTTTAAACTGGCTGACCCACAAACGCGAAATACTTTCCTGCAATGGGCGGAAAAACAACCATCTTCCTGAGATTTTTGTGCCTGTGCGCAGGCTTTTTCGGTCTTTATCTTGCAGCGATAAGTGCTTACAGTAATCTGTAGGAAAGTTAACTACGGATGTACATTATGGAACTGACGACTCGCACTTTACCTGCGCGGAAACATATTGCGCTGGTAGCACACGATCACTGCAAACAAATGCTGATGAGCTGGGTGGAACGGCATCAACCGTTACTGGAACAACACATACTGTATGCAACAGGCACTACCGGTAACTTGATTTCCCGCGCAACCGGCATGAACGTCAACGCGATGTTGAGTGGCCCAATGGGGGGTGACCAGCAGGTTGGCGCATTGATCTCAGAAGGGAAAATTGATGTATTGATTTTCTTCTGGGATCCACTAAATGCCGTGCCGCACGATCCTGACGTGAAAGCCTTGCTGCGTCTGGCGACGGTATGGAACATTCCGGTCGCCACCAACGTGGCAACGGCAGACTTCATTATCCAGTCGCCGCATTTCAACGACGCGGTCGATATTCTGATCCCCGATTATCAGCGTTATCTCGCGGACCGTCTGAAGTAATATTGCACAGGTGGCAAACGCCACCTGTTTCTTACGGTTTTCTCGCCACCGGCACATCCAGATTTTTCAGTATTTCCACAAAGGGAGAGGGATTCTCTTTGTTAAACAGTGCCCATACTCGATGGCGTGCCCGGGTCAGCGCCACGTACATTAACCGCCGTTCTTCAGCGTCCGGGAAATCCTCAACCGGTGGCAGTAGCGCCTCTTCCATAATCGACTCCCGCGCCGCAGCCGGAAAACCATCACTTCCCTCCTGCAAGCCAACGATGATGACGTAATCCGCCTGTTGCCCTTTGCTGGCATGAATGGTCATAAAGTCGATTTGCAACTTCGGCCAGCGTGTTGCCGCTTTTTCCAGGCTGGCAGGCCTCATGTGATGGTAACGCGCCAGGATCAGAATGCGCTCTTCCGGTTTGGCATAACCAGAGAGCTTATCCAGCAAAGCGTCAAGTTGACTCTCATCCAATAACGTGACGGCTTTTTTGTCTCCATTGGTTAAGCTGTTTAGCGGCTTTTTCAGCTGGCCTGGGTTCTGCTGAATAAACCGGTTTGCCACCTCACCGATACGACTGTTAAAACGGTAAGTCGTGTCTAAATCACAGCGATCGCCTTCACCAAAGTTTTCATGGAAAGCGGTGGTGAGCGACATTTGCGCACCGCTGAATCGGTAAATCGCCTGCCAGTCATCACCAACGGCGAACAACGTCGTCTGACTGTTTTGCTTGCGTAATGCCGCTAACAACGCTGCCCGCTGCGGCGAGATATCCTGAAATTCATCAACCAGAATATGCTTCCACGGGCTGATAAAGCGACCTTTCTCCAGAATCACAATCGCCTGATGAATAAGGCCCGAAAAATCGACAGCGTTTTCTGCCTTCAGCGCACCTTTCCAGGCTTTTAATAACGGGGCCATCAACTTGATACGTTTACTGAACAGATCGCGAATCTCTTCGGGTGCACTGGCAATCATTTCTGCCTGTGCACCACCGTGCATCCGCATCAGACTTACCCAACGATCGAGGCGTGAGGCAAGACGACGCTGTAATTTTTCATCATCCCAGAAGTTACCTTCTGGCACTGACCACTGCATTTCTTCCGTCAGCCATTGCCGCCAGCCCTTCGCCTGCGCTTTCTTTTCGCTGCATTGCTTGCGCCACTCAGCAATAAAGAGTTCATGACGGGCAGCGGTATCATTTTCCAGTTTGCTGACTATCGGAACTTTTTTGCTGCCCTGCTGAATAATATGCAGCGCCAGCGCATGAAACGTGCGTGCGGTAATGTCTTCGGTATGTAGCCGTTCGCGAATACGCTCGTCCATCTCTTCAGCGGCTTTGCGACCAAACGCCAGCAATAAAATTTGCTCAGGGGACGCTTCACCACGCGCCAGCAACCAGCCTGCACGGGCCACCAGCACCGACGTTTTTCCGCTTCCTGCACCTGCCAGCACTAACAGAGAATGCTCGCCATTAACGACTGCCCGGGCCTGCGCCGGATTCAGCGGTGAAGACTCGACCTGGCGGAAAAAATCCGCATACTCGGTAAGCATGGCTTCGGTATACGCCTGGTTATGCTGCAACCGAGCGCTTTCAATATCTTTCAACCAGGCCTGACATTTACGCCACGCCTCACGGCAGTTATCGAATTCTTCCAGTCGGTTAACCGGCAACGGCAACGCCGACAAAGCCTGGCGGATTTGTTGCTGAACGCCAGAGGTTTGCTCACGCGTCAGCCATTTATTTTCTCCAGTGCGCGTGGCAATCAAATCCAGTTGCTGGCGTAAAACACCAGACGCAATTTCGCTCATCTCGCCACTCCACCGCCGCCAGTGAGCATCAAGATGATGGTAAAAACGCTGCGTCTCGCCCCATTCGGTGCCGTGCAGACGCACCACTTTTTCGTCCGGCAGTACAAATTCCAGCTCGCCCCATACCAGACCGCGCTTACAGTGAATCGCCAGTAATTGATTGAAAGGAATAAGGTATTCGTGGCGATCGCCGGAGACTTTAATCCCGGCATTGAGGATCACCGCCCGATCGTAAGGGTGCTGTGCCAGACGTTTTCCAAGCGTTGTCGCTTTCAGTTCCATGACTCTGTAGATCCACACGAAATTATTTCTTATCAGTGTAACCGTCAGAGAAAACGTGCTCCAGCCCAAAAAAACGTTACAATTGCCGCCCATTACTGAAAACCACAGTAAAGCGAGGTTTTATGCGTACCGTTTTGAACATTCTGAACTTTGTGCTTGGCGGATTTGCCACCACTCTGGGCTGGCTGTTGGCGACTCTGGTCAGTATTGTGCTGATTTTTACCTTACCGCTGACACGATCCTGCTGGGAGATCACTAAACTGTCTCTGGTGCCTTATGGCAATGAAGCTATTCATGTCGATGAACTGAACCCGGCTGGCAAAAATGTGCTGCTGAATACTGGCGGTACGGTATTGAATATTTTCTGGCTGATTTTCTTTGGCTGGTGGTTATGCCTGATGCACATTGCAACGGGCATCGCACAATGTATTTCAATCATTGGCATTCCTGTCGGCATTGCGAACTTTAAAATTGCCGCTATTGCACTATGGCCGGTTGGTCGTCGCGTGGTATCGGTAGAAACAGCGCAAGCTGCGCGTGAAGCCAATGCACGTCGTCGTTTTGAATAATCCACTAATATGGCCTTTATGCTAAGTCCTTTGCTCAAACGCTATACATGGAACAGCGCCTGGCTGTATTACGCGCGTATTTTTATTGCGCTTTGTGGAACCACAGCGTTTCCGTGGTGGCTGGGTGATGTAAAACTGACGATTCCGCTGACGCTGGGGATGGTGGCAGCGGCGCTGACCGATCTCGATGACCGACTGGCGGGACGTTTGCGTAACCTCATCATTACGCTGTTCTGCTTTTTTATCGCCTCGGCCTCAGTAGAATTGCTGTTTCCCTGGCCCTGGCTATTTGCGATTGGCTTAACGCTCTCTACCAGCGGCTTCATTTTGCTCGGCGGTCTGGGTCAACGCTATGCAACAATTGCCTTCGGTGCATTGCTGATCGCCATTTACACTATGTTGGGAACATCACTGTATGAGCACTGGTATCAGCAGCCGATGTATCTGCTGGCTGGTGCCGTCTGGTACAACGTCCTGACACTTATTGGTCATCTGCTGTTCCCGGTCCGCCCGCTGCAGGACAACCTGGCGCGTTGCTATGAACAACTGGCGCGTTATCTTGAGCTCAAGTCGCGCATGTTTGATCCTGATATTGAAGATGAAAGCCAGGCACCGCTGTACGATTTGGCTCTCGCCAACGGTCAGCTGATGGCGACATTGAATCAGACGAAACTCTCGCTGCTGACCCGCTTACGTGGCGATCGTGGTCAACGGGGAACGCGTCGCACGCTGCATTATTACTTTGTCGCACAGGATATTCACGAGCGTGCCAGCTCTTCTCATATTCAGTATCAAACATTGCGTGAACATTTTCGCCACAGCGACGTGCTGTTCCGTTTTCAGCGGCTGATGTCGATGCAGGGCCAGGCGTGCCAGCAACTGTCACGCTGTATTTTGCTGCGTCAGCCTTATCAACATGATCCGCATTTTGAGCGCGCTTTTACGCATATTGATGCTGCCCTGGAGCGGATGCGCGATAACGGCGCGCCTGCCGATTTACTCAAAATACTGGGATTTTTGCTGAACAATTTACGCGCCATTGATGCCCAACTGGCAACAATTGAATCAGAACAGGCCCAGGCACTGCCCCATAATAATGACGAAAATGAGCTCGCTGATGACAGCCCGCACGGATTGAGTGATATCTGGCTGCGTCTTAGCCGTCACTTCACGCCGGAATCCGCCCTCTTCCGTCATGCGGTAAGAATGTCGCTGGTGTTGTGCTTCGGCTACGCCATCATTCAAATAACCGGAATGCATCACGGGTATTGGATCTTGCTGACAAGTTTGTTTGTCTGCCAGCCAAACTATAACGCCACGCGCCACCGCCTGAAGTTAAGGATTATTGGTACGCTGGTAGGTATCGCCATTGGCATTCCTGTGCTGTGGTTTGTGCCATCACTGGAAGGGCAGCTGGTGCTGCTGGTTATTACCGGCGTGCTCTTTTTTGCCTTCCGTAACGTGCAATACGCTCATGCAACGATGTTCATCACACTTTTGGTGCTACTGTGTTTTAACTTACTGGGTGAAGGTTTTGAAGTAGCGTTACCTCGCGTAATCGATACGCTGATTGGTTGTGCCATTGCGTGGGCGGCAGTGAGCTACATCTGGCCTGACTGGCAGTTTCGCAATCTGCCGCGCATGCTCGAACGCGCCACAGAGGCCAACTGTCGCTATCTCGATGCCATACTGGAGCAATACCATCAGGGGCGTGATAACCGTCTTGCGTATCGTATTGCCCGCCGCGATGCACACAACCGTGATGCTGAACTGGCGTCGGTGGTATCAAATATGTCCAGCGAACCGAACGTTACCCCGCAAATTCGCGAAGCCGCGTTTCGGTTGCTGTGCCTTAACCATACGTTTACCAGCTATATCTCAGCCCTCGGTGCTCACCGGGAGCAGTTAACTAATCCTGAAATTCTGGCGTTTCTTGATGACGCAGTTTGCTATGTTGATGACGCGTTACATCATCAACCTGCTGATGAAGAACGCGTCAATCAGGCATTAGCTGGCCTGAAACAGCGGATGCAGCAACTTGAACCACGGGCAGACAGCAAAGAACCTCTGGTCGTACAACAAGTTGGGTTATTGATTGCATTACTGCCTGAGATTGGTCGTCTGCAACGCCAGATTACTCAAGTTCCGCAGGAAACTCCTGTTTCGGCGTAAGAGAGTCAGCCCATTCTGCAAGCTCCTGGCGGCGTGCCACCGGGAGCGCAGCTTCATGAATGCCGATAATGGCACCTTCAAGCATAAACAGAATCTTTTCTGTCACCAGACTGTTTTGCTGCCGCAGTCGCAACCAACACATTTTTGCCCCAAGTATACGTAACGCCCGTACATCCTTAATCCCCACCTCCCCGAGAATCGCTTCCAGATGAAAAGACATATTGGGCAAATCTTTCAGTCTTTCCCGGGTATTGCGCGTGCTTTTCTCTTTCAGCGCTGCATCGAGAGAATATTTCGACAGACGCACCAGCTTCAGTTGATTTCGCCATAGACTTTCATCAACCCGATAGTAATTGAGGGTAACGGATCGGCCACACTTTTTATATGTCAGCCAGACAGGCGGATGTTTTACACAGTACTGTGCACTTTGCTCACAAGCCCGAAGATACAACTCACCATCAGAAACCATCGCAAACACCGTGTCGTCAACGGTCAGGCTGTAACTGCCAAACAATGATCGGTATTCAATTGTGCCCAACGTTGCCAGGTATTCTTGTGATTTATAGATCCGCTTATAGGAGAGGCTTTTCATAAAATTCCTTTTAAAATCATAACATAAAAGAATGATTCACATTAACGGATCCGTTAACTACGAAAATAGGCAACTTATTCTTAAGGGGCAAGATTAATTTATGTTTTCCCGTCACCAACGACAAAATTTGCGAGGCTCTTTCCGAAAATAGGGTTGATCTTTGTTGTCACTGGATGTACTGTATATCCATACAGTAACTCACAGGGGCTGGATTGATTATGTACACTTCAGGCTATGCACATCGTTCTTCGTCGTTCTCATCCGCAGCAAGTAAAATTGCGCGTGTCTCTACGGAAAACACTACAGCCGGGCTTATCAGTGAAGTTGTCTATCGCGAAGATCAGCCCATGATGACGCAACTTCTACTGTTGCCATTGTTACAGCAACTCGGTCAGCAATCGCGCTGGCAACTCTGGTTAACACCGCAACAAAAACTGAGTCGGGAATGGGTTCAGGCATCTGGGCTACCCTTAACGAAAGTAATGCAGATTAGCCAGCTCCCCCCTTGCCACACTGTGGAGTCAATGGTTCGCGCTTTACGCACGGGCAATTACAGTGTGGTGATCGGTTGGTTGGCAGATGATTTGACTGAAGAAGAGCATGCTGAACTTGTTGATGCGGCAAATGAAGGTAACGCGATGGGGTTTATTATGCGTCCGGTAAGCGCATCCTCTCACGCAACGAGACAACTTTCCGGGCTAAAAATTCACTCTAATTTGTATCATTAAGTAAATTTAGGATTAATCCTGGAACTTTTTTTGTCGCCCAGCCAATGCTTTCAGTCGTGACTAATTTTCCTTGCGGAGGCTTGTCTGAAGCGGTTTCCGCGATTTTCTTCTGTAAATTGTCGCTGACAAAAAAGATTAAACATACCTTATACAAGACTTTTTTTTCATATGCCTGACGGAGTTCACACTTGTAAGTTTTCAACTACGTTGTAGACTTTACATCGCCAGGGGTGCTCGGCATAAGCCGAAGATATCGGTAGAGTTAATATTGAGCAGATCCCCCGGTGAAGGATTTAACCGTGTTATCTCGTTGGAGATATTCATGGCGTATTTTGGATGATAACGAGGCGCAAAGAATGAAAAAGACAGCTATCGCGATTGCAGTGGCACTGGCTGGTTTCGCTACCGTAGCGCAGGCCGCTCCGAAAGATAACACCTGGTACACTGGTGCTAAACTGGGCTGGTCCCAGTTCCATGACACTGGTTTCATCGACAACAATGGCCCGACCCATGAAAACCAACTGGGCGCTGGTGCTTTTGGTGGTTACCAGGTTAACCCGTATGTTGGCTTTGAAATGGGTTACGACTGGTTAGGTCGTATGCCGTACAAAGGCGACAACATCAACGGCGCTTACAAAGCTCAGGGCGTTCAGCTGACCGCTAAACTGGGTTACCCAATCACTGACGATCTGGACGTTTACACTCGTCTGGGTGGTATGGTATGGCGTGCAGACACCAAGTCTAACGTACCTGGTGGCGTATCCACTAAAGACCACGACACCGGCGTTTCTCCGGTCTTCGCTGGCGGTGTTGAGTACGCGATCACTCCTGAAATCGCTACCCGTCTGGAATACCAGTGGACCAACAACATCGGTGACGCACACACCATCGGCACTCGTCCGGACAACGGCCTGCTGAGCCTGGGTGTTTCCTACCGTTTCGGTCAGGGCGAAGCAGCTCCGGTAGTTGCTCCGGCTCCAGCTCCAGCACCGGAAGTACAGACCAAGCACTTCACTCTGAAGTCTGACGTTCTGTTCAACTTCAACAAAGCTACCCTGAAACCGGAAGGTCAGGCTGCTCTGGATCAGCTGTACAGCCAGCTGAGCAACTTGGATCCGAAAGACGGTTCCGTAGTTGTTCTGGGTTACACCGACCGCATCGGTTCTGACGCTTACAACCAGGGTCTGTCCGAGCGCCGTGCTCAGTCTGTTGTTGATTACCTGATCTCTAAAGGTATCCCGGCAGACAAGATCTCCGCACGTGGTATGGGCGAATCCAACCCGGTTACTGGCAACACCTGTGACAACGTGAAACAGCGTGCTGCATTGATCGACTGCCTGGCTCCGGATCGTCGCGTAGAGATCGAAGTTAAAGGCATCAAAGACGTTGTAACTCAGCCGCAGGCTTAAGTTCTCGTCTGGTAGAAAAACCCCGCAGCTGCGGGGTTTTTTTTCGCCTTTAGTAAATTGAACTGACTTCGTCAGTTATTCCTTACCCAGCAATGCCTGCAGATCCTGCTTCAAAGAAGACATTTTATTCGCGTATTTCTCTTTGTTTTCCGCATCTTCAATCAGCTGAACAATCGTTTCAGAAAGCGTTTTACCGCGACGCTGCGCAAGACCAGCCAGACGTTGCCAGACAATAAATTCCAGATCGATCGATTTTTTGCGCGTATGCTGGTGTTCCGCATTAAAATGGCGCTTCCGTCTGGCCCGAATGGTTTGCTTCATGCGATTGACCAGTTCCGGATTCATATGCTTGTCAATCCAGCCATTTACCAGCACGGGTTCATTTTCCAGCGAGAGCAACACATCGACGGCTTCCTGGGCGGCACTGGCTTCTATGTAACGGGTGATTAACTCCCCTTCGCGATGCTTCTTCACCAGATACTTCCATTTCCAACCGCTTTCAAGATTTTCAAGTTGTTGATATTTCATAGCGATCTCAATGTTACCGTGTAACTCTTTACAGAATATCAGTTTTTTAGGCCAGTGAAGAAAAGAATCTCCATCCTGTGAGCTTTAACGCCCATGCCAGGAGTATTGTCGGTGCTTTCTACGTGTGCTGTAGTGCCGGTTACGGTATAATCGCGGCTTTGACAACAGACTAAAAAACATCAACTTTGACCATTACGAAACTTGCATGGCGTGACCTGGTTCCTGATACCGATAGCTATCAGGAAATATTTGCTCAGCCACATTTGATTGACGAAAACGATCCTTTATTCAGTGATACTCAACCGCGACTGCAATTTGCGCTGGAGCAGTTGCTGCATACGCGAGCATCCTCCTCTTTTATGCTGGCTAAGGCCCCGGAAGAGTCTGAGTATCTGAATCTTATTGCCGACGCCGCGCGTACGCTACAAAGCGATGCAGGCCAACTGGTGGGCGGTCACTATGAGGTTTCCGGCCACAGCATCCGCTTACGTCACGCAGTGAATGCAGATGATAATTTTGCGACTTTAACGCAAGTTGTCGCTGCCGACTGGGTAGAAGCGGAGCAACTCTTTGGCTGCCTGCGCCAGTTTAATGGCGACATTACCCTGCAGCCTGGTCTGGTGCATCAGGCAAATGGCGGTATTCTCATCATCTCTTTGCGTACACTGCTGGCGCAACCTCTGCTGTGGATGCGGCTGAAAAATATCGTTAACCGCGAGCGTTTTGACTGGGTTGCGTTTGATGAGTCGCGCCCTCTCCCCGTCTCTGTGCCTTCGATGCCATTGAAGCTGAAAGTCATTCTGGTAGGCGAACGCGAATCATTGGCTGATTTCCAGGAGATGGAGCCAGAGCTTTCAGAGCAGGCTATTTATAGCGAATTTGAAGATACTCTGCAGATTGTCGATGCGGAGTCAGTAAGCCAGTGGTGTCGCTGGGTGACATTTACCGCCAGACATAATCACTTACCTGCACCGGGAGCGGATTCCTGGCCGGTACTTATCCGCGAAGCAGTACGCTACACCGGTGAACAAGAAACACTTCCGCTTAGCCCGCAGTGGATCCTCCGCCAGTGTAAAGAAGTCGCCTCCCTGTGTGATGGCGACACCTTCTCCGGCGAGCAGCTAAACTTAATGCTACAGCAGCGTGAATGGCGTGAAGGTTTCCTCGCTGAACGCATGCAGGATGAGATCCTTCAGGAGCAAATCCTGATTGAAACCGAAGGCGAACGCATCGGGCAAATTAACGCCCTTTCGGTCATTGAATTTCCGGGTCATCCACGCGCTTTTGGCGAACCTTCTCGCATTAGCTGCGTTGTGCATATTGGCGATGGTGAATTCACCGACATCGAACGCAAAGCGGAGCTTGGCGGCAATATCCATGCGAAAGGGATGATGATCATGCAGGCGTTCCTGATGTCGGAACTACAGCTTGAGCAACAGATCCCCTTCTCAGCATCGCTGACATTTGAGCAGTCATACAGTGAAGTTGATGGAGATAGTGCCTCGATGGCTGAACTCTGCGCCCTGATAAGCGCCCTCGCTGATGTGCCGGTGAATCAGAGTATCGCTATCACAGGTTCAGTCGATCAGTTCGGTCGCGCCCAGCCGGTCGGTGGTTTAAATGAGAAAATCGAAGGCTTCTTTGCTATTTGCCAGCAACGTGAGTTAACGGGTAAACAAGGTGTCATTATCCCCACTGCTAACGTTCGCCATTTAAGTCTTCACAGTGAACTGGTGAAAGCGGTAGAAGAAGGCAAATTCACCATCTGGGCAGTAGACGATGTGACTGACGCACTGCCGTTATTATTAAATCTGGTGTGGGATGGCGAAGGCCAAACGACGCTGATGCAAACCATCCAGGAACGTATCGCGCAAGCATCGCAACAGGAAGGACGTCACCGTTTTCCATGGCCATTACGTTGGCTGAACTGGTTTATTCCGAACTGATCGGACTTGTTCAGCGTACACGTGTTAGCTATCCTGCGTGCTTCAATAAAATAAGGCTTACAGAGAACATGGTAGATAAACGCGAATCCTATACAAAAGAAGACCTTCTTGCCTCTGGTCGCGGTGAACTGTTTGGCGCTAAAGGCCCGCAATTGCCAGCACCGAACATGCTGATGATGGACCGTGTGGTCAAAATGACCGAAACGGGTGGTAACTTCGACAAAGGGTATGTTGAAGCAGAACTGGATATCAATCCGGATCTGTGGTTCTTCGGATGCCACTTTATTGGCGATCCGGTTATGCCGGGATGCCTGGGCCTGGACGCAATGTGGCAGCTGGTAGGGTTCTACCTCGGCTGGCTGGGCGGCGAAGGTAAAGGCCGCGCGCTGGGCGTTGGCGAAGTGAAATTCACTGGTCAGGTACTGCCGACAGCGAAAAAAGTGACCTACCGTATTCACTTTAAACGCATTGTTAATCGTCGTCTGATTATGGGTCTGGCAGATGGCGAAGTGCTGGTTGATGGTCGTCTGATCTATACCGCCAGCGACCTGAAAGTCGGTCTGTTCCAGGATACGTCTGCCTTCTGATTATAATCAGACAGAGTATCAAAAGGCGAAACCTCCGCAATGCGGAGGTTTCTTTTTAAAGAGACAGAATCAGGCCATTACTACCCTGTCCGCCATGGCTTCTCGCCAGCCTCCCAGCCATTGTGACCTTTGATTCAGCGTCTGATAGGGACACATTTCTTTTGAGCGTCCGGCGATGCCGGCCTGATAACCACGTTGATGTGCCCGTTCCAGGCGATCTCGTTTTTGTCTCTTCATGCCTCGTTTCCCTCATACTGGTTTCTGGTGGAAAAGAAAACAGTGATTACTAAATGTGCAATCACAGTTAAGCAATACCGCGAATCATAACTGCCGTCAATGCGCAAAATTCACGCCACTGTCATATTTGTGAGCTACACGGGCATGTCGGTTGTACAAAAAATGTGAAGAGGAACAACTTTTTCCGCACGTTAGAAACAAAAAAACCGCCTCAGGCAACATACCGGAGACGGTTATATTTACAAATCTTTATAATTAAGGTAGACGCTTTATCTCTTGTGCAATAGAAGCGGCTTCCTGACTCCAGACACTGGCCAGCACTTTAACCATCTCATCGTAACCATCCTGAGTTTGCACTCCTTCCAGACGGAACGGACGTTTGATCAGTTGTCCCTGGTGGTTCAACAGCCACTCACCACTGACAATGACCTTGCCATCATAGCGACCGTTAAACTCCGTTACGGTAACATTGAGCGTGTCCTGGGCGCTTCCCAGAGGCTGGGAGGCAACCACCCAGCCGGGCAGTTGCGTGCTCAGGTTGGCAACCAGGGTGTTGCGCAACTGTTGATCCAACGGGCTGGCCCACAAGTTGTTGTTGGCAATCACATACTTCACATCACTGGTTTGATAAACCACACCATTCCCCGCCAGATAGTCAGGTACAGCGACCTGCTCTACCCATAACAGGCGATTGCCCTGGCTGGCGGTACTTTGTGTACCGCTCTGCACCACAGGTAACTGGTAATAGTTTTTATTAATTTCGCCGGAGCTGCATCCGGCCAGCCACAGTGCTGCAATCGTCACTAGCCACTTTTTCATTGTTTCGCCCTCTTCGGCTCTGGATCTTTTTTGTCCTTCGCTTCAAATACCAGCGCGTTACTCTTCTCATTGAGCGTTTTCAGCACCGGTTGCAGTTCTCGCAACACCTGATCAAGGCGCTGCATATCCGCCACCATCTTGTTGTAGGCTGCGGAGCCAGGCTGGAAGCCCTGCATGCTGCGATTCAATTCACGCAACGTTGACTGCATATCCGTCGGCAACTGCTGCATCGACTGGCTGGCGAGGATCTTGTTCATGCTATCCAGCGTCGTTTGCAGGTTTTTCATTGTGCGTTGACTTTCAGAAAGCGTACTGGTTGCCTGTTCAATCATCGGATTCAATGGCAGTTTGTTGATCTTATCCAACGCTTCCATCAGTCGTTGCTGGATTTGCGCCAGGCCGCCACTAACGGTCGGGATAATCTGATAACCATTAAATTCACGAATACCGGTTATTGCAGGCGTATTTGGATAGAAATCGAGATCAACATACAGTGCGCCAGTGACCAGGTTTCCGGTTTTCAGCGATCCGCGTAAACCACGTTTCAACAATTCGCCAAGGTGCTCAACAACATCCGCATTTTCGCCAAGCTGCATTTTCAGCCGCTCTGGCTCGATACGAATCAGCACCGGAATACGGTAATCATCGTTAAATGTCTGACGCATATTCGGCGCAAAGAATGGCACTTTGCTTACGGTACCCAGGCGAATACCCCGGAATTCTACCGGAGCTCCCGGTTGCAGACCGCGTACCGAATCTTTAAAGAACATCAGATAATCAATGTGATCGGTGTACAACGAATCCTGAATGCTCTTCTGATCATCATACAAAACGAAAGCTGTTTTCGGTGCCACTGGCTGCCCTAAATCCAGACCTTCCGGCACATCAAAGCTGACACCGCCACTCAGCAGCGTTGTCAATGAGCCCATCTCCACACGCATTCCCGCTGACGTCAGATCAACCGCAATGCCACTATCTTTCCAGAAGCGAACATTGCTGGTCACCAGTCGGTCATAAGGTGCATTGATGAACAGTTGATAACTGATATTGCGTTTTTGCGTATCGAAGGTGCTGGTTTCAACCGAACCTACCCGATAGCCACGGAACAGCACCGGATCTCCTGGCGAGAGCTGCCCGGCTTTTTTGCTATCGAGAATCACACGGATACCTTTCGCATCAGGCGGGGCCAACGGTGGCGAGTCCAGCAAATCGTATTTATCCATTTTGCTGCCTTTCGCGCCTGGCTGCAGTTCGATATAAACCCCAGACAGCAGGGTTCCCAGACCGCTAATCCCTTCTCGACCAATCTGCGGTTTCACCACCCAAAAGACGGTATCTTTATGCAGCAATTTTTCCATACCGGAATTCAGCCGCGCTTTGATTTCAACGTGTGTCAAATCATCAGCGAGTGTGGCGCTTTCAACCACGCCGACGTCAACGCTACGGCTTTTAATGGTGGTTTTGCCACCTTCAATTCCTTCCGCATTCGCGGTGATCAGGGTCACTTCCGGTCCCTGATGGCTGTAATGATAAAAAAGAACCCAGGCCCCAATGAGCGCCGTGACGATAGGAAATATCCACACGGGAGACCAGTTCTTCACTTTCTGGATTTTGGCTTCCCCATTATTAGATTCCATACTGTCAGGACTCCTCATGCTCTGATTCAGGTTGACGATCCCACGACAAACGCGGGTCAAACGTCATAGCAGAAAACATTGTCATTATGACGACTAAAGCAAACATTAATGCACCCATTGCCGGATAAATACTCATTAAACCTCCCATACGCACCAGCGCCGAGAGCACCGCGATAACGAAAACGTCAATCATCGACCAGCGGCCTACAAACTCAACAACTTCATAAATCAAATGCATTCTTTCACTGTCGCGCTTGCCATGCCCTTTGGCATCCCAACACAGCCACGCGATGGCGATCATCTTTAACGTTGGCACCATAATACTGGCCAGAAAGATCACCGCAGCGACGGGATAAGAGCCTTCGCTCCATAACAGGATGACCCCAGCGAGAATCGTCGACGGCATCTTCGAGCCTAATAAATCCGTCACCATGATGGGCAAAATATTAGCCGGAAGATACAGCATGATGGACGTAACAAGCAGCGCGAGTGTCCATTGCAGGCTGTTTCTACGTCGAACGTACCCTTTAGTACCACAGCGCGGGCACACGGGTTCATCAGCAGGAAGGATTGCCGTACAACAGGAGCACGAACGCAGCCCCTGACGTATCCCCGTGACGCCTGGTTTTAGCGGCTGGCGCAGTTCTGGCATCGGGGCGATATCGTCCCATAACCAGCGACGATCAACGCACTGAAAAGCACGCAGTTGCAGGACACAAAATAAACACCAGGGGAGAAAGCTGCTGCCTACGCCAATGCTGCCGTAAGCCATCAGTTTAACGAAACTGACCAGCACACCCGCGAGGAAAATCTCCGCCATTCCCCAGGTTTTGAGTTGAAAAAGCACCCGTGCCAGTTGCTCTTTTAAACGGACCGGTAATTCCGCGCGATTCACCAGTAACAGAATGGTTATCAGACAAAACGCGGGAACCAGTTGCACAAACAACAGGAAAAAGGTGCCGAGGCTGGCGTAGTCCTCAGAAAAAAGCACGCCGGGAATTTCCAGTAATGTAATTTCACTGGTAACTCCTGCAACGTTCATATTCACAAAAGGAAACAAGTTGGACAGCAACAGCATGAACAGTGCAGCCAACGCATAGGCGGTAGGACGCTGCCGAGGGGCATCCCACGCCACGGTTAACGTTGTGCCACACCGGGGACATGCCGCTTTCTGACCATGCTCAAGGCGCGGTAACGCCACCAGCATGTCACACTGCGAGCACAGGATGTGCTTCGCGGCATGATGATGTTCGCACATTGGTACTCCTTAATGATGCGCTATTTTACAGATGACTAACAAAGTGTTGGTTTTCATGCCTGATAAACCCAGTGCATCAGGCAATTCTACCGTTGTCAGCTGTCTCTGTTTAAATCGACTATTTTGCGATCAGCCACCATTTTTTAACGCTTCAAGATACTCCCAGCGTTCAAAGGCTTGCTCCAGTTCCTGTTCTGCGGCAGCCATATCAGCGAGCACTTTTTGCGTCTGCTCATGCGGCTGACTGAAGAAGGAAGCATCCGCCACCTGCGTCTGTAGGGCTTCCAGCTTCGCCTCCAGATCTTCGAGCAATTGCGGTAGCTGCTCCAGTTCGCGCTGCAATTTATAGCTTAGTTTGCTACTGCTGCGTTTTACAGTTTCTGCTTTTGGCGCGGCGGGTTCTTCGTTTTTCTTCACCGCAGGCTGTTTGAGCGCCACATACTGCTCTTGCTGACCACGGGCATCATGATAACCGCCGACATAACGACCAATTTTACCGCCGCCTTCGAAGATCCAGCATTCTGTAACGGTGTTATCGACAAACTGACGATCGTGGCTAACCAGCAATACCGTGCCCTGGTAGCTGTCGATCAGTTCTTCCAGCAGTTCCAGCGTTTCGACATCAAGATCGTTGGTCGGTTCGTCAAGAATCAATAAGTTGCTTGGTTTGAGGAACAAACGCGCCAGCAGCAAGCGGTTCCGCTCACCGCCAGAAAGCGCACGTACCGGCGTCATCGCCCGTTTCGGATGGAACAGAAAGTCCTGCAAATAGCCCAATACGTGGCGTGGCTTGCCGTTAACCATCACCTCTTGCTTACCTTCGGCAAGGTTATCCATCACCGTTTTATCGGGATCCAGTTCCGCACGGTGCTGATCGAAATAAGCCACTTCCAGTTTGGTGCCAACGTGAATACGTCCGCTGTCCGCTTGAAGCTGACCGAGCATCAGTTTCAGCAGCGTGGTTTTGCCGCACCCATTCGGACCAATCAGGGCAATTTTGTCGCCACGTAGAACCTGGGCAGAAAAATCTTTCACCAGTTGCTTTCCGTCAACCTGGTAGCAAACGTCTTCCATTTCGAAAACGATCTTACCGGAGCGGCTGGCCTCTTCCACCTGCATCTTTGCGGTACCCATCACTTCGCGACGTTCGCCACGCTCGCGACGCATCGCTTTCAGGGCGCGTACGCGGCCTTCATTACGGGTACGGCGTGCTTTGATCCCCTGGCGAATCCACACTTCTTCCTGCGCCAGTTTGCGATCGAACTCGGCATTTTGTAGTTCTTCCACGCGCAGGGCTTCTTCTTTTTCCAGCAGGTACTGATCGTAATTGCCCGGATAGGTCACCAGCTTGCCGCGATCGAGATCAACAATGCGCGTCGCCATATTGCGGATAAACGAACGGTCGTGGGAGATGAAAATAATCGTCCCATTGAAGGTTTTAAGGAACCCTTCCAGCCAGTCGATGGTTTCGATATCCAGGTGGTTAGTCGGTTCGTCGAGCAGCAATACGCGCGGATTGCTCACCAGCGCGCGTCCTAATGCCGCTTTACGCAACCAGCCGCCGGAAAGCGACGACAGCGCAACATTAGGATCTAACCCCAGTTGCGCCAGCACTTCGTTGATGCGGTTTTCCAGCTGCCACAGGTTGTGGTGATCCAGCTGTTCCTGAACCTTTGCCAGTTCGTTGAGATTTTTCTCGCTCGGGTCGTTCATCACCAGGCGCGAAATATCGTGATAGCGTTTCAGGTATTCCGCTTGTTCTTCAATGCCTTCGGCAACGAAATCATAAACACTACCCTCAACGTTACGCGGCGGATCCTGTTGCAGACGCGCTACAATCAAATCCTGCTCGTAAATAATGCGACCGTCATCCAGCCCTTGTTCACGGTTGAGGATTTTCATTAACGTCGATTTGCCTGCGCCGTTGCGGCCCACCAGACAAACACGTTCGTTATCTTCGATATGCAGTTCTGCGTTATCGAGAAGCGGCGCGTCGCTGAACGACAGCCATGCGCCATGCATACTGATTAATGACATTACTATTCCTTTCAGGCTGCGGTAATCAGCCAGCAGTTGTGGATCTGGCGGTTACGGGCGAAATCCTGGGAGAGCGTTTTTTGCGTAATTTCTTGTGCTTTCAGTCCCAGTTTTGCCAGGCCGTCGAGATCCATACGGAAGCCACGTTTGTTGTTCGAGAACATGATCGTCCCACCTGCACGCAGCAGACGTTTCAAATCTTTCATCAGCGCCAGATGATCGCGCTGAACATCAAACGCATCTTCCATTCGTTTAGAGTTAGAGAAGGTTGGCGGATCGATAAAGATCAGATCGAACTGTTCATTTGCCTCACGCAGCCACGCCAGGCAATCGGCCTGAATCAGGCGATGCGCACGCCCGGTTAGGCCATTCAGACGCAGGTTGCGTTCTGCCCACTCCAGATAAGTACGCGACATATCCACGGTGGTGGTGCTGCGTGCACCGCCTAATCCCGCATGCACGGTGGCGCTGCCGGTATAAGAAAACAGGTTGAGGAAATCTTTGCCTTTGCTCATCTGACCGAGCATACGGCGGGCGATACGGTGATCGAGGAACAGACCAGTATCGAGATAATCCGTCAGGTTCACCCACAAGTGAGCGTTATATTCGGTAACTTCAAGAAACTCGCCCTTCTCGCCCAGTTTCTGGTACTGGTTTTTGCCCTTCTGGCGTTCACGGGTTTTCAGCACCAGTTTGTTTGGCGCAATCCCCAGTACCGAAATGGTTGCAGCGATAATATCGAACAGACGCTGACGCGCTTTGTGAGCATCAATAGTTTTTGGCGGTGCATACTCCTGCACCACCACCCAGTCGGCATAACGGTCAACGGCAACGTTATATTCCGGCAGATCGGCGTCATACAGGCGGTAACATTCAATTCCTTCCTGGCGAGCCCACTTCTCGAATTTTTTGAGGTTCTTACGCAGGCGGTTGGCGTAGTCTTCCGCTACCATCGCCGGTTTGCTGTCTGGAGTGCTTTCGGCAACGTGGTAATTTTTCTGTACGCAGTCCAGCGGGCCGTTTTTCGCCTTGTACTGTTTGTCTGCACGCAGCTGCAAGCAGCTTAGCAGATCCGGCGAGGCACTAAACAAAGAGAGATTCCAGCCACCAAACTGGTTTTTCATGATCCGACCCAGCAGGCTATGCAGCGCAATCAGCGCCGGTTCGCTGTCCAGACGTTCCCCGTATGGCGGGTTGCTTAACACTGTGCCGTACGGCCCTTTCGGCAGCGGATTGGTCAGTTGCGCGACATCTTTCACCTCAAAGGTGATCAGTTCACCAATCCCCGCAAGACGGGCGTTAGTGCGTGCACGTTGAATCACCCGTGCGTCGCTGTCCGAACCGTAAAGATGAGAGCTATACTCAGCCAGGCCTTTACGTGCGCGAGTTTGCGCTTCCGCTTTCACTTCCTGCCAGATAGCTTCATCATGCTGCGCCCAGCCGCTAAAGCCCCAACGCCCACGGTGCAAGCCTGGTGCGCGATCGGTCGCCAGCATCGCCGCTTCAATCAGCAACGTACCGGAACCACACATCGGATCGAGCAGCGGTGTTCTTGGCTGCCAGCCGGATCGCATCACAATAGCGGCTGCCAGGGTTTCTTTGATCGGCGCAATACCAGCACGATCGCGATAGCCACGCAGATGTAAACCATCACCACTCAGATCAAGAGCGATACTGGCGGTTTCTTTATGCAGCCAGACGTTAACGCAGATATCCGGCGCATCGCGATCAACATTTGGACGCGGCAGATTTTTCCGCGTGAAAGCATCGACGATCGCGTCTTTCACTTTCATCGCACCGTACTGACTGTTGCGGATGGTGTCATTCAAACCACTGAAGTGGACAGCGAAGGTCGCGCCAGGATTAAACATCTCTGTCCAGTTGATCGCCTGAACACCGAGATAGAGGTCTAAATCGCTGTAAACCTTACACTCGCCCAGCGGCAACATAATACGCGAGGCCAGGCGGCTCCACATCAGGCTCTGGTAAACAAGCCGTGTGTCGCCCTTGAAATGGACCCCACCCTGAACCACCTGGCATTCAACGGCCCCCAGGTTTTCCAGTTCAGTTTTTAACAGCTCTTCCAGCCCACGGGCCGTACTGGCAAACAGAGAATTCATATCGTCACTTTTACTCTAAGAGCCTACCGCAGTAGGCGTAATTGTTGCAGTCAGTCTGGACATGGACAGCGCGGAGAAACCGGAGCGTACACAAGTACGTGAGGATTTCGAGCACAACCCAGGGCCAAACTGACAAATAAAATAGCCTAATGGGACAGGCGCTAAGAAAATTGTTGCGCATTATAGCTAATAAGCGCGTCATGTCATAAAGTTGAGGGCTTATTTTCATTTGAGGACCACACCGTGGCGACATTAACCCGGCTTTTTATTCATCCTGTTAAATCGATGCGCGGCATTGGTCTTACACATACCCTGGCAGATGTCAGTGGTCTGGCCTTCGATCGCATCTTTATGATCACGGAACCTGATGGTACGTTTATTACCGCTCGCCAGTTTCCCCAGATGGTACGGTTTACTCCTTCACCTGTGCATGATGGCTTGCATCTCACCGCACCAGATGGCAGTAGCGCATATGTTCGTTTTGCTGATTTCGCCACACAAGACGCACCAACCGAAGTTTGGGGCACACATTTTACCGCGCGAATTGCGCCAGACGCGATCAACAAATGGCTAAGTGGATTTTTCTCCCGCGAAGTGCAATTACGCTGGGTGGGGCCACAAATGACCCGGCGCGTGAAACGCCACAACACTGTACCTCTGTCATTTGCTGATGGCTATCCTTACCTTCTTGCTAACGAAGCCTCGTTACGTGATCTCCAACAACGTTGTCCGGCCAGTGTAAAAATGGAGCAATTCCGCCCCAATCTGGTGGTTTCCGGCGCGTCAGCCTGGGAAGAAGATCGCTGGAAAGTGATTCGCATTGGTGATGTGGTGTTTGATGTGGTTAAACCTTGTAGCCGCTGTATTTTCACCACCGTCAGCCCAGAAAAAGGGCAAAAACATCCGGCAGGCGAACCATTAAAAACATTGCAATCTTTCCGCACTGCCCAGGATAACGGCGATGTCGATTTTGGTCAGAATTTAATTGCCCGTAATAGCGGCGTGATTCGCGTTGGCGATGAGGTGGAAATTCTGGCAACGGCTCCGGCAAAAATTTACGGCGCAGCTGCCGCTGATGATACCGCCAACATCACGCAACAACCGGACGCAAATGTAGATATTGACTGGCAGGGACAGGCATTTCGTGGAAATAACCAACAAGTGTTGCTGGAGCAATTAGAAAATCAGGGAATTCGTATCCCTTATTCTTGCCGCGCGGGCATTTGTGGAAGTTGCCGTGTTCAGCTTTTAGAAGGCGAAGTCACGCCGCTGAAAAAATCAGCAATGGGCGATGATGGCACCATTCTTTGCTGTAGCTGTGTACCGAAGACTGCACTTAAGTTGGCGCGTTAGACTGCCTGTTCGAGGCTGAAGCTGTCAACATTAACCTGCGGTTTCAGCCTGTCGTTCATGATTTTAATGGCGTCGCCCAACTGCATCGCGCGACCCGCAATAACAACGCAGGGTTGGGCTAGCAGACATAGCGCGGCATTCTCGCCAGATTCAACGACCAGCAAATTGACTTGCTCGTGAGTGTCGCTCAACCAAACGCAGGCCGCATCCCCCGGCATGGGCACCCACATTTCACCATGGGAAACAAAATGCCAGCTTTTCGGCATTTGCGGTTTGAGATAGCGAATTGCTACCAGTGCATTCAGCACCAGTTCGGCTTTTTGTTCTTTAGATAAATTAAAATCGCGGCACTTTTCTTCAAAAGAGAAATAGAGCGCGGCGTCGTCAACGCAAAAGCCTGCGGGAGAAAAGGCATCTGGAGTCAACATCTTGCGCGCAAAACGTGAGCGAAATAGCATACCATTGGCTAAATCGAGCATCATACGATCGTGCTCTTCATCGTAATACCAACGCCAGTTATCGTCTGGTTTAATTCGCATCTGCCTCTCCCCTACCCTATAAAACCGCAGCAACACAATCCATTGTCGCTTCGCTTAATAACCTCAACAATAAAAGTACAAAATGTCTAAATAAGCAACAGCGATGAATATAAAACAACCAGGGCTGAAAATAAAGCCCTGATTATCTTATAAAGAGGAATTCGAAGAAATAATTAGATATGGGTAACGATTTCTTTAATCAGCGGCGGACCTTTAAAAATAAAACCAGAATAAATTTGCACCAGTGAGGCACCCGCAGCAATCTTTTCACGCGCAGCGATAACCGAGTCGATGCCGCCAACACCGATGATCGGTAAGCGACCGTTTAATTCCAGTGACAAGCGGCGAATAATTTCGGTGCTTTTTAACTGAAGCGGACGACCACTTAAGCCACCGGTTTGATCGCAATTTTTCATTCCCTGAACCAGAGAACGATCGAGTGTGGTATTGGTTGCAATAACGCCATCAATATTATGGCGAACTAAACTATCGGCAACCTGGATCAATTCTTCTTCAGAAAGATCCGGCGCGATCTTCACTGCGATCGGCACATATTTATGGTGCATCGCTTGCAAATCATTTTGCTTATTTTTAATCGCAGTTAAGAGATCATCCAGCGCTTCACCATATTGCAGTGTGCGTAATCCTGGGGTATTCGGCGATGAAATATTGATGGCGATATATCCCGCATAGGCATAGATTTTTTCCATACAAATCAGATAGTCATCTTTGCCATGCTCCACTGGCGTATCTTTATTTTTGCCGATGTTAATACCCAGGACGCCGTCATAATGGGCCTTTTTTACGTTCTCTACGAGATTATCAACGCCAAGATTATTAAAGCCCATACGGTTGATCAAACCTTCGGCATCTACCAGACGAAAGAGACGCGGCTTGTCATTACCTGGCTGTGGACGTGGCGTGACGGTACCGATCTCGATCGATCCAAATCCCATCGCGCCTAACGCATCAATGCACTCCCCGTCTTTGTCAAGACCGGCTGCCAGACCAAGCGGATTTTTAAACGTCAGGCCCATGCAGTTAACAGGTTTTGCAGGCACTTTCTGCCGCACCAGTGCTTCAAACGGTGTTCCGGTAATGCGGCGTAATTGCTGAAAAGTAAACTCATGAGCGCGCTCTGGATCGAGCTGGAAAAGGGCTTTACGAACGAAGGGGTAGTACATGAACTCTCCTGGATTCCCGGTGTGCAAACCGGGGGCGTATTATGTGCGAGTTCGGACCAAAAGGGAATTGACCTGCGGCAAAAAAAACGCAAACGTTTTCCGAACCTGTTTCAGGGCAGATTTTGCTCCTTCTTTGCACTCAACCCGCCGTAATCATTTATCGCCCGCCAGGCAACATGACACGGTGCTATTGCCTGACACCAGCTTGTCTGACGCTGGCTTTTAGGCGGCACAACTCCCACATTACTTAACGCTTTACCATTTACGCTCACCTGAATCAGGTTAATGTAATAAGGCGTTGGGTTAGTGAGTTGTACACCCTGCGACTTCCGTGTCCAGCGTAATTGTTGATAAGCTTCCAGCGGGTCGCCCGGCAAACCTTCGGGTCGCCAGAACAGTTTAAATACCGAGCGCATCGCCACTTTTACGCTCTGATTTTCAACTTTGCCGGATGGCACGCTGGCAATGCTTAACTCAAAGAGCGTTTCGCGATCCACAGGCAAGATGTCGCTTTCCGTTCTCAGCAAGCGCAACGTGCCTGTCGTACCGGGCTTCAGGAGAATAAGTGGCGGAGCGGCCAGTAATGGTGCTGGCACTGTCGACGCTTCACCTCCGGCCCAACGCGTTGGGCGGTTGATTTTACTGTTAATAAGCCAGGATTCCTGACTGGTATTAGTCAGTAAAATAGATATCGATTCTCTGTCTGCCGGAAAGATAAATCGCGTTCCGCCGACCACCACTCCTGCCTGCAATTCACCCGCCACCAGCAGCGATAAAACGGCGAAAATCAAGAGCGACAATCTGTTCCACGTATTAGTCATAATGAAGTACAAATGTCGCGCTGGCATTCACTTTACCAGACTACACATCGCTATTGACAGGTCGCAATTGCGCATAAAAAGTTAATGGCACCTTACCGCTATGTAGGCTGTAGTCTTTACTCGCCTGGTTAAGCGGAATCAATATCTTCGCATCATCCAGAATCGCAATTGCCAGCCCGCTGGCTGCATCCGTACCACTTTCAATGGACAACATTTCGCTCTGCACTCCGTCGGGGGTTCCTGAAAAGGTGACGTCAACCGTGCTGACATCTGTTCCGCAATCCTGCAAATTAATGATGAAAGATTTCTCCGGGCCATAATTCCCATGAGAAAAACGTGTCAGCGAGACATCGCCTAACTGCACATTGATTTGCTTGCTATCCTGTGCCAGCACGCATGTATTATGGCGAAACGATCCGCTAATGTTGACCGTGCCATCATGGGCAAATAGCTCACAGCCCCCCGTTAATCCCAGTAAGAACAGAATCCAGATTATCCGTTTCAACATCACTCCTTCACTGGTAAACCAGATCAAAATAGAGAACCGCCGTCGCATTACCGCCCGTTGCTCCCGCCTTTGTGGACTTATAACGAAGTTGATATTTGAGTGTGTTATCCCCGGCTTTTAAGGGCGTAAGAGGCTGGACCTGATTGAGCGGGATTTCTTGCTGACTTTGCGCATCAAGAATTTGCACGGCAATCCCTGTTGCCATACCACCGCTTCCGCCTGTGTCAGTTAGTTTGAGCAGTGTCGGTGCAAGGGTGTCAGCCTCGCCGCTAAAAAGGACGTCCGCGCCAGTAATACTAGCGGCACAACCGGTGATATCGATATTCAAATCAGCAGCAGTGCTTACGGTATTCGCGGCCTGAAAATCACTGATATTAAAATCGCCAATATGAATATTTTGTAATGCACTTTTGGTGGCGACATCACAGCCCTGATCGACCACATTCTCATAAATATGCATACTAACTTGTTCAGGCCCAGCCATCCCGACATGGATGTTAAGAATGCTAAAGAACAAGATAACGCACTGAAATATCGTTTTTTTCTTCATACGTTCACGCGTTAATCAAAATTTATTCTCACCGTTGCCGTGGCTTCAAATCGTCCGGTTTCTGGTGGTACACCTGTCGTGCTGACTGGATAGACATTCATTCGCGCGATACTGTCTGCATCATCAGGAATAGAGAGCGGTAATGTTCCACCAGCAGGGGAAATAATGTTGTTCTGGCTATCGGTCACCACCACGCCCACGCCTGGACGTGACGTCTTAATCGCCTGGGGATAGCTGGGGTCTGTGGTTGCCGTCAAACTCAGGTTGACGTTAACTAACCCCGCGTTTCCCGTGTTACACCTGACCGGAATTGCAAGTTCTGCCGTTCTGGCCCCAAGAGGCTTATGCCCTACAACACGAAAGTTAGCCGCAAATACGTCGCCCAGATCGACCTCGATTGTTTCTCCGGCATTGACGGAACATGAGCCAAGTGAATTGATAGTACCAGACAGGTAATACACTAAAACCGGTGTACCTGTAGTCGTGCAGGAATCACCTGCGGGTATGTTGTAGCATTCAAATAATCGCGCCAGCGCCATAGGAGGAATGACGACCGAACCAACGAACGGCTGCAATATTTTCAGGGAAAAGCTACCGCTATTACCGCTAGCCCCCTGGCCGCCTAAACGTTGACCGCCGGGGTCACAAATATGCCATCGGGTATCCCCCCCTGTGCCCACGTTTTCGAAAGGAACCGCTGTAGGAGAACTGCCTTTAACCTGCAATAAAACTTTGGCGGCAAGATAGTCATTAATTTTGTACCAGTTGTCGCCTAAATAGACTAACGGTGAATCCGCGGCGAATGCCCATCGGCCACTTCTGACATTGTCTTTATCGCAATCACAGGAAACATAATAATCATTCGATTCGTTCCACTGATAAAATTTGTCTTTTACTACCCCAGTCGTATTTTCTTCTTCCTCCAGGGTTTTAACGCCAAAATTGACGCCAATATACGGATTCCCCTGAGTGGTATGACACTGCCCGCTATAAGCAGCGGTTTGAGCGCACCATAGCAATAAGACGGCGGCAAAAAATAGTCGTAGTAATGACACGCATTTTTCTCCAAAGATTATCTGCATATGGCATCCATTCGCGTAATCGCAGAATTAATTTGTTGTTCGGTAAGCTCGTAACTGATATGACAAATTTGATCGGGAGCTTCGCCCCAGCGTACGGTTATTGTTCCCTTCGCCGGTAAACCCGCCATATAGAGCGAGCCATCATCATCAATTATGCCGCTATTAGCCTGTACGCCGTCCAGCGTCGCTATCGCGCCAAAACGCAGCGGTATACCCTGCTTTGTTGTTTTCATTAATACCCTTGCTCCCGCATGGGCATTGAACTCCGCCAGAACCAACGCCCCTTTGGTGGGAACCACGTTGACTACTGCATTTTCAAGATCCACGTTACGTTTTAACGACGCCGCATCAAGTGCGATTCGATTTTCACGATAAGAAGTGGCATAAGGAACAACGGTATATCCGCGCCAGTCAGTTTTCAGCCCGGTGCTGTTCGCCACACGAGTATTCTCTGCGCCTGGTGCTGCAATCAGCACGTTAGTTTCCCCCAGCGATTGCCCCAGGGTAATGCCCTGTGAATGGGCAACTAAACTGCCTGAAAGAGCGTAGTTCAGTTGTTGTTGACTGCCGTTATCGCTGTAGTTGTAGCCCACTCGGGCATCTGCAAACGCCCCTTTGTAGTCCATGCTGGCGCTACCATTAACCGTTTTCCCCTCGCTGTTATATCCCTGTTGCACGCTGTAGCTCAGGTTGCCATCATCGAGTAGTGTCTCCGTTAAACCCAAGTTTTGTGTAATGTGCCCTTCGTTATCGATACTGGTGTTAGAGGTCATCCAGGCGTAATTTTTTTTCCTGGTATAGCTATCATTACTTCTGGGGAGCAACAGATTGAGCGGCAGGGAAAAATCTAGTGCAAACACCTGATCAGCATCAGGTTGACCACGGGACTTACTGTAGTTCCAGGAGATCCCCAGCGAGAGATCTTTAATTTGCGTGTTATAGCCAAACTGTAATAGCCGATCCTGTTGATCGGTATGCCAGTAAGTTTGCTGGCTACCACTTAAATAAAACGAACCGTACTCGCCTAATTGCTGGGAGATACTGACCTGCAGTTTGCCACGTTTGGTGTAAAACAAATTGTAATAACGCGACCACATCGGCGTATCTTCATCATCACCGTCATTAAATTCGTAGCCATCCATATGTTTATACATAGTGTCGGAAAGGGTGTAGAAACCCGACGTCGAATAGCGATAGCCCATCAATTGAAAATTAGTGCCCAATTGGTTGAGCGTTTTGGCATACAGAAAACGATATGACTGACCTTTATGTTCGCTTTGGTCTGCCAGCGTACTCTTCGCCTGGGTCACATCGAACGAAATTGCTCCGAAATCGCCGAGGTTAAATCCCAGACCAAACATGGCGGCACGGTAATATTCAGCATATTGTCCACCACCATACCAGGTCGTTCCCCACGGTCCGCCCCACTGCAACGTGGCCTGGGCAAATTTGCTCTCCTGCTGTTCATTACTATTGGTTCTGTATTTCGCCAGTGTCACCGCGTATTTGATTCGCCCCTGACGCTGGAGTAATGGCACGCTGGAAAAGGGTACGCTGTAGCTATTGACGCTGCCGTCCGCTTCTTTGATTTCAACTAACAAATCACCGCTCGACGACGTGGAATAGAGATCACTAATTTCAAAAGCACCAGGCGATACATAAGTTTGATAAATGGTGTAACCATTTTGCTTAATCGTTATCTGGGCATTGCTTTTGGCGATACCACGCACCACAGGCGCAAACCCTTTCAGGCTGTCTGGCAGCATGTTGTCATCTGACGCCAGCTGCACACCACGAAAGCTGACACTATCGAAAAAATCGCCTGCAGTATAATCATCACCTACGGTCAGTTCGCCTTTCAGAGGAATAACCGCCCGTTGCAAATAGCTGCTGAGATTCTTCCATTCTGCGGTTTGGCCACTACTACGACTCCATGTTGAATTGTTGCGCAATCTCCATGGGCCTAAATTAACGCCACTGTTTAAATTCAGAAAATAACTGTCGCCAGAATCACTGTCTGCGCTGCTATGAATACTGTTAGCCCCGCTAAATGAATATCCCAGTAATAGCGCGTTGATCCCTTCATCCCAACGTTCAGGGGGGACATAACCACGAGCATTACTTTTGATGGTGGATTTGCCCCTATATTTCCAGACGGAGTTTATTCACATTAAAAGTTACGCTGGCATCCGGAATAATCTCCGCCAATAGCGCACACGCTTGTTTGTCCAGTTGTTTAAAAGCCGGAAATGCATCAGTATTCACGCCCATTGCATCCAGGCTTTCAGTCGTCAAACAGGCGGCAATCCCCTTCTCTGGCGTTATCTCAACAAAATTGACGTTGCGCGTATCTACAATTGTCTGATTCAGAACAATATCGACACGATAAACCCCTGGCGTTATTTTTTGTCCTTTTTCGAAACGAGACAAATCGGCCACCATTGAGGGATCATCTTTGAAAAAGGCTGGATCGAACCAGGTTTCAGCTTGTGCATTGAACGCTGCCGACACAAACACCACCAGCCCACCAATAAACGATGGCACGCCACCAGAGCTTAACAGGCTGTGTTGTCGGTGAGTTCTATACATCTCGCTCTCTTAACTGAAGACGAATTACGATTTACAGTTGAGTTGCGGCGTTTCCGCCCCGTAGTCATTGATGGTTCGATACGTTACGCTGCTATTTTTGGCACCCTTTGGCAGAGAGAATTGGTATTTATCAAAGGGGGAAATCATTTGATTTTTAACTACCTTTCCACCTATTTTCAGGTCTGTCAGGGTAATGAAATAAGGTGTTGGGTTACTGACCGTAACCATGTCAGCTGACGAAGTGCAACGCAGTTTCGCCGGAGCCTCGCCTAAGGGATACGCTAAACCTTTTGGTCGCCAGAAAAGTTTGATGACGCTTTGTGTGGCAATCTTCAGGGTATTGCCTTCTTCCCGCTTCGTTGTTGAAGGGACTGCCCGTACGCTAGTGAAGAAAAGAGTTTCTCTGTCTTTCGCCAACGGCGCACCAATGTACATAATGCGTAACAGATTCTCATTAGCCGGATTCAGCACAAATAGCGGTGGTGTAATAATAAAGTCTGCTGATTTTTTATTATCTGGGGTCATCACCCATGACTGAATCAGATAAGGAACATCCGGACTGGTGTTACGTACACCCAGTGAAATTTGCTCTTCACCTTCTGAATAAACAAGACGTGTTGCTGCAAGTCCAATCCCGCCTTTACCTGCCGCCCATGCGGATGAGCAGCTGAGTAATATTGCCGTTAAACTTACGGTCACAATTCCCTTTGTTATGCAAGTTTTCATAAATAGTCACTCTTAAAAAATATGAATATCCCCTCCAGAACACTGGAGGGGTACTAATTAACAAAACAATTAATGAGTTCTATTAATAATAGTTAATATGGAAATTTGTTACCGCATTCACATTACCTGAAGTCGCTTTCCCCGTAGCGATATAATCAACTTTAAAAGTCAACGTCTGATCTCCATCCTGCAACAAAATGTTCCCGGTTTCTGTGTCTGGCGTGATGGCCGTTGTACCATCATTCATATACATTTGCAGGGCCACGTTTGTAGCAGCATCAGATGAGGCCTGGTTAGCAAACGCTGTAATCTGAGTAGTATCCGCAGTGCCATTAAAGGTGAACGTTGCATTTTTTGTTACGGTAGTATCACAATCTTTTAATTCAATTGGCACATCAGTTTGCACGCCAGAAACCTGACCATTGGTTTGCAACTTCGTGGCACTAACATCTGGCAAAGTCACCACGGAATCTTTCGTCGCAGCGACCAGGGTACAAGCTGGAGCAATAACTTTACCATTAAATGTTACTGAACCATCCGTGATAGCATTATCATCAGCTGCCATAACACTGGACGTTGCACATACCACAGTTATAAACGCCGTCAATACACTTTTTTTCATCGTTATCATCCTGATCTCTTCGTAAATATGATAATGCCTTTAAATGACATTAGACTTAATAATAACAATAATTGTCCGCCATTTAAATCAAGCATACTAAATCCAATAAGTGACAAATCTTTAATTTATAGATTTCATGAATATTTAAATATTACCTGAACGAGTAATTCATTGATTCAACATCTAATGACTATCCAATAAATAAATATGCGTGATATATAAAGCCCTTTCTTTAGTTTATTTTCAGAAAAAGATACACAAAATTTATATTTGGCATTTTCTTGTCTCTCCGACAGACTGAGCGAATTGTTATCAATGTTAACAAAACAAGAACAATTGGTTATAAGGAGAGAGTATGCGTGTCATCACCCTGGCGGGTAGTCCTCGCTTTCCTTCTCGCTCCAGCTCCTTGCTGGAATATGCGCGGGAAAAACTAAATGGCCTGGATGTAGAGGTTTATCACTGGAATCTGCAAAACTTCGCCGCGGAAGATCTGCTTTATGCTCGTTTCGATAGTCCGGCACTCAATACCTTCACCGAACAGTTGCAACAGGCTGACGGGCTGATTGTCGCCACGCCTGTGTATAAAGCCGCCTATTCCGGTGCGCTGAAAACCCTGCTCGACCTGCTGCCAGAACGTGCGTTGCAAGGCAAAGTGGTGCTACCGCTGGCGACGGGCGGTACGGTGGCCCATCTGCTGGCGGTCGATTATGCCCTTAAGCCAGTTTTAAGTGCGCTGAAAGCCCAGGAGATCCTGCACGGCGTGTTTGCCGATGACTCACAAGTAATTGATTACCATCACAAACCCCAGTTCACGCCGAATTTACAAACCCGTCTTGATACCGCGCTAGAAACTTTCTGGCAGGCATTGCACCGCCGCGATGTTCAGGTTCCTGATCTTCATTCTCTGCGAGGTAATGCCCATGCGTAAGATCATTAAACTGGCGCTAGCGGGTTTACTTAGCGTCTCTACACTCGCGGTTGCCGCAGAGTCTTCGCCAGAGGCGTTAAGGATTGGCTATCAGAAAAGCAACATCAGTTCGGTGCTGGCGAAAAATTACCAAATGCTGGAAAAACGCTATCCGCAAACAAAAATCTCGTGGGTGGAGTTCCCCGCTGGCCCGCAAATGCTTGAGGCGTTAAACGTTGGCAGTATTGATCTCGGCAGTACCGGGGATATTCCGCCAATCTTTGCCCAGGCTGCCGGGGCTGATTTGGTATATGTGGGCGTCGAGCCGCCAAAGCCAAAAGCCGAGGTGATTCTGGTGGCAGAAAACAGCCCGATCAAAACCGTAGCCGATCTTAAAGGCCACAAAGTTGCGTTCCAGAAAGGTTCCAGTTCACACAATCTTTTACTGCGCGCACTACGCCAGGCCGGACTTAAGTTTACTGACATCCAGCCTACTTATCTGACGCCAGCTGATGCCCGCGCCGCGTTCCAGCAAGGTAACGTTGACGCCTGGGCTATCTGGGATCCCTACTACTCCGCTGCATTATTACAGGGCGGCGTGCGGGTGTTGAAAGACGGCACCGATCTCAATCAAACCGGAGCGTTTTATCTGGCAGCTCGCCCCTATGCAGAAAAAAACGGCGCTTTTATTCAGTGTGTACTGGCAACCTTTAGTGAGGCCGATGCGTTAACCCGCAGCCAGCGCGAGCAAAGCATCGCTTTACTGGCAAAAACGATGGGCTTACCGGCACCGGTGATTGCCTCTTACTTAGATCATCGCCCACCTACCACCATCAAACCGGTTAACGCCGAGGTTGCCGCCTTACAGCAGCAAACGGCAGATCTGTTTTATGAAAACCGTCTGGTGCCGAAAAAAGTCGATATTCGCCAACGCATCTGGCAGCCCACTCAACTGGAAGGAAAACAATTATGAGTCTGAATATGTTCTGGTTTTTACCGACCCATGGTGACGGGCATTATCTGGGAACGGAAGAAGGTTCACGCCCGGTTGATCACGGTTATCTGCAACAAATTGCGCAAGCGGCGGATCGTCTTGGCTATACCGGTGTGCTGATCCCAACGGGGCGCTCCTGCGAAGATGCGTGGCTGGTTGCCGCATCGATGATCCCGGTGACGCAGAGGCTGAAGTTTCTTGTCGCCCTGCGTCCCAGCGTAACCTCACCTACCGTTGCCGCCCGCCAGGCCGCCACGCTTGACCGTCTCTCAAATGGACGTGCGTTGTTTAACCTGGTCACAGGCAGCGATCCACAAGAACTGGCAGGCGACGGCGTGTTCCTTGATCATAGTGAGCGCTACGAAGCCTCGGCGGAATTTACCCAGGTCTGGCGGCGCTTATTGCTGGGGGAAACCGTCGATTTCAACGGTAAACATATTCATGTGCGGGGAGCCAAACTGCTCTTCCCGCCGATTCAACAGCCGTATCCTCCGCTTTACTTTGGCGGATCGTCAGACGTCGCCCAGGAGCTGGCGGCAGAACAAGTTGATCTCTACCTCACCTGGGGCGAACCGCCAGAACTGGTTAAAGAGAAAATCGAACAAGTGCGGGCGAAAGCTGCCGCGCATGGACGCAAAATTCGTTTCGGCATTCGTCTGCATGTGATTGTTCGTGAAACTAACGACGAAGCGTGGCAGGCCGCCGAGCGGTTAATCTCGCATCTTGATGATGAGACTATCGCCAAAGCACAAGCCGCATTCGCCCGCACGGATTCCGTGGGGCAACAGCGAATGGCAGCGCTACATAACGGCAAGCGCGACAATCTGGAGATCAGCCCCAATTTATGGGCGGGCGTTGGCTTAGTGCGCGGCGGTGCCGGGACGGCGCTGGTGGGCGATGGTCCTACGGTCGCTGCGCGAATCAACGAATATGCCGCGCTTGGCATCGACAGCTTTATGCTTTCGGGCTATCCGCATCTGGAAGAAGCGTATCGGGTCGGCGAGTTGCTGTTCCCACATCTGGATGTCGCCATTCCGGAAATTCCCCAGCCGCAGCCGCTGAATCCGCAAGGCGAAGCGGTGGCGAATGATTTTATCCCTCGCAGAGTCGCGCAAAGCTAAGGAAGAAGATAATGGCAACGCCAGTGAAGAAGTGGTTATTGCGCGTTGCCCCCTGGTTTTTACCGGTGGGCATCGTGGCGGTGTGGCAACTGGCCTCCTCGGTTGGCTGGTTGTCGACGCGTATTTTGCCCTCACCGGAAGGGGTGGTGATGGCGTTCTGGACGCTCTCAGCCAGCGGCGAATTGTGGCAGCATCTGGCGATCAGCTCCTGGCGGGCGCTGATTGGCTTTTCAATTGGCGGATCGCTGGGGTTGATTTTGGGACTGATTAGCGGGCTGTCACGCTGGGGTGAGCGACTGCTGGATACCTCAATTCAGATGTTGCGCAACGTGCCGCATCTGGCGCTGATCCCGCTGGTGATTTTGTGGTTTGGCATTGATGAATCCGCAAAAATCTTTCTGGTGGCGCTCGGTACGCTATTCCCCATTTATATCAACACCTGGCATGGCATCCGTAATATCGATCGCGGGTTGGTGGAAATGGCGCGTAGCTATGGATTATCCGGCATACCGCTGTTTATCCATGTGATCCTGCCTGGTGCCCTGCCCTCAATTATGGTCGGCGTGCGTTTTGCGTTGGGCCTGATGTGGCTGACGCTGATTGTTGCCGAAACCATTTCTGCCAATTCAGGCATTGGTTATCTGGCGATGAATGCGCGGGAGTTTTTGCAAACGGACGTGGTGGTGGTCGCCATTATTCTTTACGCCCTGCTCGGCAAACTGGCTGACGTCAGCGCGCAGCTGTTAGAGCGCCTCTGGTTGCGCTGGAACCCGGCTTATCATTTGAAGGAGGCCACGGTATGAATACTGCTCGTCTGAACCAGGGCACGCCATTGTTGCTCAATGCAGTAAGCAAACATTACGCGGAAAATATCGTCCTGAACCAACTGGATTTACATATTCCGGCAGGTCAGTTTGTGGCGGTGGTGGGCCGCAGCGGTGGTGGCAAAAGTACCCTGCTGCGCCTGCTGGCAGGTCTGGAAACGCCAACCGCTGGCGATGTGTTAGCGGGCACCACACCGCTGGCTGAAATTCAGGAAGACACGCGAATGATGTTTCAGGATGCGCGTCTGCTACCGTGGAAATCGGTGATTGATAACGTTGGGTTAGGCCTTAAAGGCCAGTGGCGCGATGCCGCGCGTCGGGCGTTGGCTGCGGTAGGACTGGAGAATCGCGCCGGGGAATGGCCTGCCGCACTTTCAGGCGGGCAGAAACAGCGAGTGGCGCTGGCAAGAGCGTTGATTCATCGACCGGGTTTATTGTTGCTTGATGAACCGCTCGGGGCGCTGGATGCCTTAACGCGACTCGAGATGCAGGATTTGATTGTGTCACTTTGGCAGGAGCACGGCTTTACCGTACTGTTGGTGACGCATGATGTGAGCGAAGCGGTAGCAATGGCTGACCGGGTGTTATTAATTGAAGAGGGAAAAATTGGTCTGGATTTGACAGTGGATATCCCTCGTCCGCGTCGATTAGGGTCGGTGCGATTAGCGGAGCTGGAAGCGGAAGTGTTGCAACGGGTAATGCAGCGTGGTGAGTCTGAAACTCGCCTGAGAAAACAGGGGTAAAATCCCCGAATGGCGGCGCTATTGCCGCCATTCGGTTATTTATTAAGCCAGTGCTTTGGTGATCTTCTCGTACAGATCGCCAGAGAGATTTTCCAGCCCTTTCAACTGTTCCAGCGCCGCGCGCATTTTCTCCTGACGTTTGGCATCATAACGTTTCAGGCGAATCAGCGGCTCAATCAGGCGCGAAGCTACCTGCGGGTTACGGCTGTTCAGGTCGGTAAGCATTTCCACCAGGAACTGGTAACCGCTCCCATCTTCGGCATGGAACGCTGCCGGGTTGCTGCCCGCAAACGCACCAATCAACGAACGAATACGGTTCGGGTTGCTCATGGTAAATGAGCGATGCTGCAACAGGCCGCGCACCGTCTCCAGCACATTCGCCGCCGGGCTGGTGGCTTGCAGGATAAACCATTTATCCATGACCAGACCATCCTGATGCCACTTGTCGTCGTACTCCTGCATCAGCGCGTCACGGCATGGCAGCTGTGCGGCAACCGCCGCAGAAAGCGCTGCCAGCGCATCGGTCATATTGTTTGCTTCATGGTATTGCTTGCTCACCAGCACGTCAGCCAGATGCGTTTCACCAAAAGCAAGGAAGCGCAGGCAGGCATTACGCAGAGTGCGTTTTGCAATATCTTCATGCTCAACACGGTACTCGCTCTGGTAATTCGCGTTGTAAATAGCCAGCAGCTCATCCGCCAGTTCAGTCGCCAGAGTACGAGTGAGTGCTTCGCGTACTTCGGCAATAGCAATCGGGTCGATGATATCGAACAGTTCAGCCATTTCATTGACAGAAGGCAGCGTCAGGATTTCTGCCGCCAGCGCCGGATCAATCTTCTCATCGAGCAGCACCGCGCGGAAAGCGTCAGCCACATGTACCGGCAGAGACAGCGGCTGCCCTTGCTGATGACGGGCGACGTTCAGCTTGATGTAGGTTGCCAGCAAACTTTGCGCCGCATCCCAACGGGAGAAATCATTACGCGCATGACGCATCAGGAAGGTCAGTTGCTGATCGCTCCACTTATATTCCAGTTTCACTGGCGCAGAGAATTCGCACAGCAGCGCAGGCACCGGCTGGAAGTAGACATTATCAAAAACAAAGGTCTGTTCCGCCTGGGTGACGTTCAGCACGGAATTCACCGGATGACCGCCTTTCTGCAACGGGATCACTTTGCCTTCGTTGTCATACAATTCGATGGCAAACGGAATATGCAGCGGCTGTTTTTCTGCCTGATCCGGCGTGGCTGGCGTGCGCTGGCTGATGGTCAGGGTGTACTGCTCGGTTTCCGGATTGTAGTCGTCTTTGACGGTCACAACCGGCGTACCGGACTGGCTGTACCAACGGCGGAAATGGGAGAGATCGACATTCGACGCATCTTCCATCGCCTGCACAAAATCGTCACAGGTCGCTGCGCTACCATCATGACGCTCGAAATAGAGCTGCATCCCTTTCTGGAAATTTTCTTCGCCAAGCAGGGTGTGGATCATGCGAATCACCTCCGCGCCCTTCTCGTAAACAGTCAGGGTGTAGAAGTTGTTCATCTCAATGACCATGTCCGGGCGGATTGGGTGCGCCATCGGGCTGGCGTCTTCCGCAAACTGCAATCCGCGCATGGTGCGCACATTATTGATACGGTTTACCGCGCGGGAACCGAGGTCAGAGCTGAATTCCTGATCGCGGAAGACGGTTAAACCTTCTTTCAGGCTGAGCTGGAACCAGTCGCGGCAGGTCACTCGGTTACCGGTCCAGTTATGGAAATATTCATGGCCGATAACGCGTTCAATATCGAGGTAATCTTTGTCGGTGGCGGTATCGGTGCGGGCCAGCACATATTTGGAGTTAAAGATATTCAGCCCCTTATTCTCCATTGCGCCCATATTGAAGAAATCCACCGCGACGATCATATAGATGTCGAGGTCATACTCCAGGCCGAAGCGTTCTTCATCCCATTTCATTGAGTTTTTCAGCGAGGTCATCGCCCACGGCGCGCGATCAAGGTTGCCGCGATCGACGTACAGCTCCAGTGCTACTTCGCGACCAGAACGCGTGGTAAAGGTGTCGCGCAGTACATCAAAGTCGCCTGCCACCAGCGCAAACAGGTAGCACGGTTTCGGGAACGGGTCCTGCCACTGTACCCAATGACGTCCGTTTTCCAGTTCGCCTTGCGCAACGCGGTTACCGTTGGAAAGCAGGAAAGGATATTTGGTTTTATCGGCAATAATTTTGGTGGTAAAACGCGCCAGCACGTCCGGGCGGTCGAGATAATACGTAATATGGCGGAAACCTTCGGCTTCACACTGGGTGCAAAGCGCATCGCCTGACTGATAAAGCCCTTCCAGCGCCGTATTCGCCGCCGGGCTTATTTCATTAATGATCTTAAGCGTAAAACGCTCCGGCAAATTACTGATGACCAGTGCGCCCTCTTCTTCTTTCCAGGCGGTCCACGGCTCATCATTAATATGAACAGAAACCAGTTTGAGGTCTTCGCCGTTGAGACGAAGCGGAGCATCTGATGCACCATGACGGACAGCCTGGCTGACCGCGGTAACGACCGTCTTTTGCGCGTCGAGGTCAAAGGTCAAGTCAATATCAGTAATCTGGTAATCCGGCGCACGATAATCGTGACGGTATTTGGCTTGTGGCTGTTGAGTCATAAATAACCTTTAGCATCTTTTATAGAGTCTGGTGTTCAGTCTATTCCTGTTGCGTAAATCGCGCTATGCAGAATCTTCATCTTTTCAGGTACAAACGCCTTTATTGCTACATTTTTATAACATACACCGCGTAATGCCATCGACCAGAAAGGTGGCATATGGTGTGATCGGGGTTCAATAAATTGCGAAACAAGGTATACTCCAGCAGTTCCTGAAGATGTTTATTGTACTAAACGCTCCTGTACGAGGACGCTACTGCGCACCTATGACACAATTCGCTTCTCCTGTTCTGCACTCGTTGCTGGATACAGATGCTTATAAGTTGCATATGCAGCAAGCCGTGTTTCATCACTATTACGATGTGCATGTCGCGGCGGAGTTTCGTTGCCGAGGTGACGATCTGCTGGGTATTTATGCCGATGCTATTCGTGAACAGGTTCAGGCGATGCAGCACCTGCGCCTGCAGGATGATGAATATCAGTGGCTTTCTGCCCTGCCTTTCTTTAAGGCCGACTATCTTAACTGGCTACGCGAGTTCCGCTTTAACCCGGAACAAGTCACCGTGTCCAACGATAATGGCAAGCTGGATATTCGTTTAAGCGGCCCGTGGCGTGAAGTCATCCTCTGGGAAGTTCCTTTGCTGGCGGTTATCAGTGAAATGGTACATCGCTATCGCTCACCGCAGGCCGACGTTGCGCAAGCCCTCGACACGCTGGAAAGCAAATTAGTCGACTTCTCGGCGTTAACCGCCGGTCTTGATATGTCGCGCTTCCATCTGATGGATTTTGGCACCCGTCGCCGTTTTTCTCGCGAAGTACAAGAAGCCATCGTTAAGCGTCTGCAACAGGAATCCTGGTTCGTGGGCACCAGCAACTACGATCTGGCGCGTCGGCTTTCCCTCACGCCGATGGGAACACAGGCACACGAATGGTTCCAGGCACATCAGCAAATCAGCCCGGATCTAGCCAACAGCCAGCGAGCTGCACTTGCTGCTTGGCTGGAAGAGTATCCCGACCAACTTGGCATTGCATTAACCGACTGCATCACTATGGATGCTTTCCTGCGTGATTTCGGTGTCGAGTTCGCAAGTCGGTATCAGGGCCTGCGTCATGACTCTGGCGACCCGGTTGAATGGGGTGAAAAAGCCATTGCACATTATGAAAAGCTGGGAATTGATCCACAGAGTAAAACGCTGGTTTTCTCTGACAATCTGGATTTACGCAAAGCGGTTGAGCTATACCGCCACTTCTCTTCCCGCGTGCAATTAAGTTTTGGTATTGGGACTCGCCTGACCTGCGATATCCCCCAGGTAAAACCCCTGAATATTGTGATTAAGTTGGTAGAGTGTAACGGTAAACCGGTGGCGAAACTTTCTGACAGCCCTGGCAAAACTATCTGCCACGATAAAGCGTTTGTTCGGGCGCTGCGCAAAGCGTTCGACCTTCCGCATATTAAAAAAGCCAGTTAATATCATCAGGGAGCTAATCGGCTCCTTTTTTTACCTTTAATTCCGAAATCTTTCGCTGCATTTGCGAATTCTGCTTGTCTGATTGCAGATGCCAGGTAACATAGGTATCCCCCCCATTTACGGGTGGACAAGTGTTTATTTTTTCCGACTATTAACAGAGAGAATATTATGAGCGTTGTGCCTGTAGCCGACGTACTCCAGGGCCGCGTAGCCGTTGACAGCGAAGTCACCGTACGCGGATGGGTACGTACCCGCCGAGATTCAAAAGCTGGCATCTCCTTCCTCGCCGTTTATGACGGTTCCTGCTTTGATCCTGTACAGGCTGTCATCAATAATTCTCTGCCCAATTACAATGAAGACGTCCTGCGTCTGACCACCGGTTGCTCGGTCATTGTGACGGGTAAAGTCGTGGCGTCGCCGGGCCAGGGGCAACAATTTGAAATTCAGGCCAGCAAGGTTGAAGTTGCTGGTTGGGTTGAAGATCCAGACACTTACCCGATGGCGGCAAAACGCCACAGCATTGAGTATCTGCGTGAAGTCGCTCACCTGCGTCCGCGCACAAACCTGATTGGTGCCGTCGCGCGCGTTCGCCATACGCTGGCGCAGGCGCTGCATCGCTTCTTTAACGAGCAGGGATTCTTCTGGGTTTCAACGCCACTGATTACTGCGTCTGATACCGAAGGTGCTGGCGAAATGTTCCGCGTTTCTACGCTGGATCTGGAAAACCTGCCGCGTAACGATCAGGGTAAAGTGGATTTCGACAAAGACTTCTTTGGTAAAGAGTCTTTCCTGACCGTATCTGGTCAGTTGAACGGTGAAACCTACGCTTGCGCATTGTCCAAAATTTATACCTTCGGCCCGACTTTCCGTGCAGAAAACTCCAACACCAGCCGTCACCTGGCGGAGTTCTGGATGCTGGAGCCGGAAGTGGCGTTTGCTAACCTGAACGATATCGCGGGTCTGGCTGAAGCCATGCTGAAATATGTCTTCAAAGCGGTTCTCGAAGAACGCGCTGACGACATGAAATTCTTCGCTGAACGCGTAGATAAAGATGCCGTTTCACGTCTGGAACGCTTCATTGAGGCCGATTTCGCGCAGGTGGATTACACCGACGCAGTGACCATTCTCGAAAACTGCGGCAGGAAGTTTGAAAACCCGGTTTACTGGGGCGTCGATCTCTCTTCTGAGCATGAGCGTTATCTGGCGGAAGAACACTTTAAAGCACCGGTAGTGGTTAAAAACTATCCGAAAGATATTAAAGCGTTCTATATGCGCCTCAACGAAGACGGTAAAACCGTTGCGGCTATGGACGTTCTGGCTCCGGGCATCGGTGAGATCATTGGTGGCTCCCAGCGTGAAGAACGTCTGGACGTGCTGGACGAGCGTATGCTGGAAATGGGCCTGAATAAAGAAGATTACTGGTGGTATCGCGATCTGCGTCGCTACGGTACTGTTCCGCATTCAGGTTTCGGTCTTGGTTTTGAACGCCTGATTGCTTACGTAACTGGTGTGCAAAACGTGCGTGATGTGATTCCGTTCCCACGTACTCCGCGTAACGCCAGCTTCTAATTTAGCGTCTATAAGAGCCAGCACCCGCTGGCTCTTTTTTATCCTTTCTGTCAAGTTATCTGTTTGTTAAGTCAATCAATCTATTTGCAACCCCGCCATAACGATCATCCTGTTACGGAATATTACATTGCAACATTTACGCACAAAAAATAACCCGCATTCTTATTGCGGATTAGTTTTTTCTTAGCTGATAGCACAATTTTCATACTATTTTTTGGCATTCTGGATGTCTGAAAGAGGATTTTGTGCCAGGTCGATAAAGTTTCCATCAGAAACAAAATTTCCGTTTAGTTAATTTAAATATAAGGAAATCATATAAATAGATAAAAATTGCTGTAAATATCATCACGCCTCTATGGAAATATGACGGTGTTCACAAAGTTCCTTAATTTTTACTTTTAGTTACATATTTTTTCTTTTTGAAACTAAATCTTTATCTTTGTAGCACTTTCACGGTAGCGAAACGTTAGTTTGAATGGAAAGATGCCTGCAGACACATAAAGACACCAAACTCTCATCAATAGTTCCGTAAATTTTTATTGACAGAAATTATTGACGGCAGTGGCAGGTGTCATAAAAAAAACCATGAGGGTAATAAATAATGATGAAGCGCAATATTCTGGCAGTGATCGTCCCTGCTCTGTTAGTAGCAGGTACTGCAAACGCTGCAGAAATCTATAACAAAGATGGCAACAAAGTAGATCTGTACGGTAAAGCTGTCGGTCTGCATTATTTCTCCAAGGGTAACGGTGAAAACAGTTACGGTGGCAATGGCGACATGACCTATGCCCGTCTTGGTTTTAAAGGGGAAACTCAAATCAATTCCGATCTGACCGGTTATGGTCAGTGGGAATATAACTTCCAGGGTAACAACTCTGAAGGCGCTGACGCTCAAACTGGTAACAAAACGCGTCTGGCATTCGCGGGTCTTAAATACGCTGACGTTGGTTCTTTCGATTACGGCCGTAACTACGGTGTGGTTTATGATGCACTGGGTTACACCGATATGCTGCCAGAATTTGGTGGTGATACTGCATACAGCGATGACTTCTTCGTTGGTCGTGTTGGCGGCGTTGCTACCTATCGTAACTCCAACTTCTTTGGTCTGGTTGATGGCCTGAACTTCGCTGTTCAGTACCTGGGTAAAAACGAGCGTGACACTGCACGCCGCTCTAACGGCGACGGTGTTGGCGGTTCTATCAGCTACGAATACGAAGGCTTTGGTATCGTTGGTGCTTATGGTGCAGCTGACCGTACCAACCTGCAAGAAGCTCAACTTCTTGGCAACGGTAAAAAAGCTGAACAGTGGGCTACTGGTCTGAAGTATGACGCGAACAACATCTACCTGGCAGCGAACTACGGTGAAACCCGTAACGCTACGCCGATCACTAATAAATTTACAAACATCAGCGGCTTCGCCAACAAAACGCAAGACGTTCTGTTAGTTGCGCAATACCAGTTCGATTTCGGTCTGCGTCCGTCCATCGCTTACACCAAATCTAAAGCGAAAGACGTAGAAGGTATCGGTGATGTTGATCTGGTGAACTACTTTGAAGTGGGCGCAACCTACTACTTCAACAAAAACATGTCCACCTATGTTGACTACATCATCAACCAGATCGATTCTGACAACAAACTGGGCGTAGGTTCTGACGACACCGTTGCTGTGGGTATCGTTTACCAGTTCTAATAGCACACCTCTTTGTTAAATGCCGAAAAAACAGGACGTTGGTCCTGTTTTTTTTATGCCTTCCAGAGCAATCTCACGTCTTGCAAAAACAGCCTGCGTTTTCATCAGTAATAGTTGGAATTTTGTAAATCTCCCGTTACCCTGATAGCGGACTTCCCTTCTGTAACCATAATGGAACCTCGTCATGTTTGAGAACATTACCGCCGCTCCTGCCGACCCGATTCTGGGCCTGGCCGATCTGTTTCGTGCCGATGAACGTCCCGGCAAAATTAACCTCGGGATTGGTGTCTATAAAGATGAGACGGGCAAAACCCCGGTACTGACCAGCGTGAAAAAGGCTGAACAGTATCTGCTCGAAAATGAAACCACCAAAAATTACCTCGGCATTGACGGCATCCCTGAATTTGGTCGCTGCACTCAGGAACTGCTATTTGGTAAAGGTAGCGCCCTGATCAATGACAAACGTGCTCGCACGGCACAGACTCCGGGGGGCACTGGCGCACTACGCGTAGCTGCCGATTTCCTGGCAAAAAATACCAGCGTTAAGCGTGTGTGGGTGAGCAACCCAAGCTGGCCGAACCATAAGAGCGTCTTTAACTCTGCAGGTCTGGAAGTTCGTGAATACGCTTATTATGACGCGGAAAATCACACCCTTGACTTCGATGCACTGATTAACAGTCTGAACGAAGCTCAGGCTGGCGATGTAGTGCTGTTCCATGGCTGCTGCCATAACCCAACCGGTATCGACCCTACGCTGGAACAATGGCAGACACTGGCACAACTCTCCGTTGAGAAAGGCTGGTTACCGCTGTTTGACTTCGCTTACCAAGGGTTTGCCCGTGGTCTGGAAGAAGATGCTGAAGGACTGCGCGCTTTCGCGGCTATGCATAAAGAGCTGATTGTTGCCAGTTCCTACTCTAAAAACTTTGGCCTGTACAACGAGCGTGTTGGCGCTTGTACTCTGGTTGCTGCCGACAGTGAAACCGTTGATCGCGCATTCAGCCAAATGAAAGCGGCGATTCGCGCTAACTACTCTAACCCACCAGCACACGGCGCTTCTGTTGTTGCCACCATCCTGAGCAACGATGCGTTACGTGCGATTTGGGAACAAGAGCTGACTGATATGCGCCAGCGTATTCAGCGTATGCGTCAGTTGTTCGTCAATACGCTGCAGGAAAAAGGCGCAAACCGCGACTTCAGCTTTATCATCAAACAGAACGGCATGTTCTCCTTCAGTGGCCTGACAAAAGAACAAGTGCTGCGTCTGCGCGGAGAGTTTGGCGTGTATGCTGTTGCTTCTGGTCGCGTAAACGTGGCCGGGATGACACCAGATAATATGGCTCCGCTGTGCGAAGCGATTGTGGCAGTGCTGTAAGCGTTAAAAACAATGAAGCCCGCTGAAAAGCGGGCTTTTTTATGCGCCTTTACCAGACGGGCATTTCGTCTTGCAGGAAGGGATTATGCAGGCGCTCATAACCAAGTGTGGATAATGGTCCGTGACCCGGAATAAATGTCACGTCATCCCCCAGTGGCAGCAACTTATCTTTGATTGAAGAAATCAGTTGATTATGATCGCCACGCGGGAAGTCACTGCGCCCTACTCCGCCTTTGAAAATAACATCGCCAGAAATCAGCAGCTTTGCCCGATCATCAAAAAACACGACATGACCCGGCGTATGCCCAGGGCAATGTAACACCTGTAAAGTCACATTCCCTATGCTGATGGTATCGCCTTCGTTCAGCCAACGATCTGGCGTCAGCGGCTGGCACTCTTCCAGACCAAACATACGACTTTGCGCAGGCAAGCCTTGCAGCCAGAACTCATCTTCTTTTTCCGGACCAAAAACCGGCACGCCGTAATGTTGCGCCAGTTCCGCCGCTGCGCCAACGTGGTCCAGATGACCATGCGTCAGCAGGATCTGCATCAGTGTCAGGCCGCTGTCATCAACTTCCTGTTTGATTTTTTCCGCATCGCCGCCAGGATCGACCAGTGCGGCCAGGCGGGTTTGTTCACACCAGATCAATGAACAGTTCTGGGAGAATGCGGTGACCGGAATAATACGATAGTTCATACTGCCCCTGTTTCGTTAAGCAATTACCACCAGTGCCGTGCTGGCCCGGTATCAATATGCACAAAGTTACTACGTGGGTAATATCCTACACCACCTGCGCGCATAGATAACGCGGCTTTGCGAATATTGCTTAACGCGATACCTTCAATATGGAAATCCATCGCCTGGCCTTTAGTGTGATAGCTTTTCTTCGCTACTCCACGGCTGCGGGCGCGTAGTTCATTGTTGGTATCAATGGAACGATAACCGGAAATGAGTTGCACCGGTTTGCGCGTGCCTAACAACCCTTGCAGGCGATACAACTGGTCGAATAATCCTGGGTCGATGGACTTTATTTTGTTCGCGCGGTAATCGCGGAAAAAATGGTTAAGTTTTGCCAATTCTTCCTGAATATAGCCTCTGCCATCGAAAAACTCCGCTTTGATTGACTCTCCGGTATGAAGATTATTGAGTGTCAAAATGCGCGGGCGTGGGGTAGAGAGTGTTGCAAACGCAGGGGTCGGCAGGATGGCGGCACCGAGTGCAACGCCACCAAGCGCCAGCAATTTGCGGCGATTAGCGTCGAATTTGTCCATGATAATCAAGTCTACAGGTCAATGTTATCGTTTATATGCACTTCTGGCGCACAAGAGGCACCTTAACCGCCCGTAAAGCAGACGTCAAGATGACTCAACCCCAGCAGTGACGGGGGCTGCAGAGAATTGCCCCCAATCATGCTAATTATTACGACAACTGATTTCCCCGAACTACTTCATTTACCTGATTAATTGTTCCGCTTTCGATACGATTTGCGAGCTGGATCGCGCAGGCAGATCATAATTGTAAATATCTGTACGATACTGGGTACGACCATCTGCACCAACAAAGGCCGTCAGGTAGTAGAGATTCACCGGAATCGACTGCCGAATATTGACGTAACGTGTATCACCCTGCTTCAGCGCATCAGAAATACGTTTGTCATTCCAGCCTGCATCCTGCAACAGCATATTCGCCAGATCGGAAGCTTTATTCACTCGTACACAGCCTGAGCTCAATGCGCGTGTATCACGCTTGAACAGATTGTGGTTCGGCGTGTCATGCAAATAAATGGCCTCTGAACTCGGCATATTGAATTTATAGCGCCCCAGCGAGTTCCGTGGGCCTGGAGCCTGCTGGAAGCGAAACGGTAAATTCGAGGCCGTGATTGTAGACCAGTCAACCTGCCATGGGTCAATCGCTTCTCTGCTGTTCCAGCCGCGCATCACCGTATAGCCATGGCTTTCGAGATATCCCGGATCGTTGCGCACTTTCGGCAGAATATCTTTGCGTGCCAGAGTTGATGGTACGTTCCACGGCGGGTTTACCACTACGTTGTTAAGGGCACTGCTCATCATCGGCGTTTTGCGATCGGGGCGACCGACAATGACTCGCGAATCCAGCACCTGATTGCCGTTCTGATAGTAGACCAGCGAATAGGCCGGAATGTTAACCATGATCCCGGTAGAAAGCTCTGTTGGCAGCAAGCGCAATCGCTGGATGTTGAGTGCCAACACGCCAGCACGCTGGGCGGGCGTTACGTTTAACCAGTCCCGCGTTGCCGGGCCAATAGCACCATCTGCCCCCAATCCTTGCCATGCCTGAAAACGTTTAACGGCTTCCACCAGTTCATTATCGTAGGCGGCACGAACGGCAGGCGCAGGTTTACTACGAGACGTCGTTTGCTTGTCCATCGGCTTAGTTTCTGCTGTTTCAACAGTAACAGCGGATGGGCTGACTACCGCGTCAGTTGGCGTGTCATCGCCAGGTAGAGTAATTTTCGGCCCCCCGTCCAACATGCCTGTGCGTTGCAATATTTCACGCAACGCCGGTACGTCGTTACTCCACTGCCCTGGGCGCAACGTTGCTTTGCCGGTCAGTTGGGGCCACGGTTTGGTGTCACTGAGTAAGGCTAGTAACGATTCATGCATCGCCGCATATTGCGGATGCTGCGGTGCCAGTCCTGCAACAAACGTAGGCAATTGACCTTTATCCAGCGCTAGCTGCCATTGGTTAATCACCGAAAGCGGCGGCGTTGCAAGCGCATAAGGTTTACTGCTATATAGCCAGCGAGTGCCTTTGACCGGAATATTTGCAATGAAATGGAGATAGCCCATCATCGCATCAGAGAGCACCACGTCACGTGCCATCCCGTTAACACCAGGATCGGTCAGTAACTCTACCCATTTATTAAACTGCGGCTGGAAACCAGCAATCGCCACCTCTGCCAGCTGTTGCTGGAAGGCTTTAACAGCATCACGGTTTTCCCACATGGGTTGCATATCGCGTGCGGCATACAACAGTTGAAGCTGGTTAAGATAAACCGGCTTGTAACCTGCGGGTAATTGAGATTCGATTTGCGTGCGGGCTTTTTCTGCCGCACCTTCAGGCAATGGCTGGATCCCCGCCATTATTGCCGTGGCTTGCGCCTGCGGCAGTGCCTCGCCCTGTTCACTGACAGCCACCGGGCTGTCGCCAGGGATTACTTCAGGCTCATCGGCCTGCGCATTGAACAGTGGAGCGAATGTTACGGCCAGGCACAAACTGATTGCCGACAGCCGACGACCACACATCATATTAAGCAACATCCCTTGCCCCCTGTTTTTATCATACTCTGAATAGCCAGGCTGTTATTTTACGACTTGCCTGTACAACGCCAATACTCACGAAAGTATGACGAGCAAGCCTGTTACTCATCAGGCTTATCTTCAGTATATAAACGCCGATACGTTTTTACATAACCTAATGTAAAGAAGTTTAAAGAAAAGCGCGCCGTAATGTGCCACTTTTTTAGTGCAGAAACGGAGTTTTCGGAAAAAGAAAAGGCGGCATTGCTGCCGCCTTAATTTTAACTCGCCTGAGAAGGCGCTTCGTCACTTCCTGAAAGCGTTTCAGGGAGTTGCGGCGCAAATCCTCGCAGGCCGACGACGTGAACGTGTTCGGTATTCTGGAAGACTTTACGCACCAGTTTATAGGTGGTGCCTTTCTCCGGGCTGATATTTTCCGGCGCTGCGATGATGAGCTGCATTTGCAAACGTTCACACAATTCAAACAGCGTGGCAATAGAACGAGCATCCAGTCGCGCTGCTTCATCGAGGAACAGCAGGCGGCAAGGAGAGAGATCTTTACCGCGCAGGCGGCGAGATTCATCTTCCCAGCTTTGTACCACCATCACCAGAATCGACATACCGGTACCAATCGCCTCACCGGTCGACAATGCACCAGACTCTGCGCGCAACCAGCCATCGGAACCACGGTTAACCTCAACTTCCATTTCCAGATAGTTGCGGTAATCCAGCAGTTCTTCGCCAATGGTCTGCGGCGTGCGCTGCCCCATATCAATCTGCGGATTAAGACGCTGATACAATTTCGCCAGCGCTTCCGAGAAGGTCAGACGGTTGCTGTTAAACAGATCCTGATGCTGCTCGTGCTGTTCAGAGAGCACATCCAGCAGCATGGCGTGCGTTTCACGCACGTTCACGTTGAGACGCACGCTGTTCACCTGACCAAACGATACGTTCTGCAACCCCTGGTTGAGCATACGGATACGGTTCTGCTCGCGCTGAATGGTTTTACGAATGATGTTCGCCACGCTGCGGGAACTGATCGCCAGTTTCTGTTCACGGGAGGTTAATTCTTCGGTCAGACGGCTAAGTTCGATCTCCATCTGTTCGATAGCTTCCACCGGATCATCGGTACGAATAATATCCTGACGAATACGTTCACGCAGATGCTGATAAACCGCCACGAAGAACTGAATTTTACGCTCCGGACGTTTCGGATCTTCCGACATGCGCAGCACGTCGCGCAGATGTTCGTTATCCGCCACCGCCAGACGCAGCGCACCTAACGCCTTATCCGACATGGAACGCAAATCATCAGCGGAGAGATAAGCCAGCTCACGACGGTGTAAGCGGCGTTCAACGCCGTTATCTTTCACCATGCGCATGACTGCACACCAGCCCGCTTTCGCGGTCACTACCTGCTCGCGCATCTCAAAGTAATCACGCTCCAGCTTGCGCAGTTTGCGGGTCAGGTTGTCCATCTCCGCTTCGCAGAAGGTGAGCGCTTTTTCCAGTTGATTGCGGCGCGAACGGTTATTGCTCAGTTGTGCATGCAGCTCGTCACGGCGAATACGTGCCCGCTCTTCTGCCCCGCTATCAGCACGCACGCCGATATCCTGCAATTCACGTTGCAGATCGTTGAGTAGCTCTTTTTTGGTGTCGTAAGAACTTTTCAGCGAAGCCAGCACCTGGTTGTACTGACTCAACTGCGCTGCGTGACCGCGCAACGCTTCGCGAGCGCGGGTACGCTCCGCTTCCGCCTGTTCCAGACGTTCACGCAGTTTTTCGTTGAGATCGTTGTTACCGCTAAGCATTTCTGTCGAGTCAGAATAGCTAAAGTGCGCACGACGCTGCACCACTTCCGTCAGGGCAAACGCCTGCTGACGGCCATCGCGCTGCATCTGCTGAGAGTACGCGTAATCTTCTTTTAACTGTTCGAACTGTTCCGGGTCGCTCTGCAATACCGAAACGATCGGTTCCAGTTTCGCCAGTTGATTGCCAAACTGCTGAACAAAACGCGCGGCTTCCTGGGCTTCATCCAGACGTTCGCGGATTTCATCGACGCGATCCGCCAGGCTGTCATCAGCCAACAGGTTGAGACGCGGCAGAATGCGGTTCAGCGCCGTAACGCCTTCTTTCGCCTGCTCAAACTGAATACGCTGCTGCTGGTTATCATTTTCATGATTACTCAACGCCCGCTCCAGTTCGACGCGACGGCTGTTCAGTTGACGGATTTCTGCTTCCGGGTCAGACTCAAACGCCACCGCCAGATGACTGCCGATAAAGCGGCTGAACGCCTGATGCAGACGCTGGGTTTTCTGTACATCAAAGGAGAGCGTGGCGAAGCGTTCGGAAAGCACTTCACGCTCGGCATGGAGGCTTTCAATACGGCTTTCACGCGCAGCACGACCAAACAGCGGCACTTCCGGGAAACGTGAATAACGCCACTGACGATCGGCGATTTTCACCACTACCGCTTTTTCCAGCTCATCAACGCTGAACACGCTGTCATCGAATGACTGCGGATCCCCTTCGATCAAATAGAGATCTTCCGGGCAATCGGTCAAGCCCTCCAGGTGTTCAGTTACCTGTGACAGATCTGGCACCACGATGGCGTGGCGTGACGGGCCATACAGCGCTGAGAAGTACGGCGCATCTTCCAGGCTAACGTCATCATAAATTTCTGACAGCAGCACGCCGCCAAAACGCTCCGCCAGCGCATTCAGACGCTGGTCTTCAGAGCCGCCAGGCTGGCTTAAACGTTCGATCTCTTCATCGACAGCGTTTTTGCGCGCGCCCACTTCATCGCGTTCAACAATGGCTTCGCGCTCACGCTCCAGCAGCTGTTGCAGGAATTCGGTGACGTCCTGGCTGGAGGTGAACTCTTCGCCGCACTGTTCGCTCAACTGGTTGAGACTGTTTTGCGCTGCCAGCCAAACCGGCGCACGCTGCATCAAACTCTGAATGCGAGACTGCAGCTGTTCCTGTTCCTGCCGCAGTGCCATCCGCTCTTCACGGGCGTTAGATACGCTATCGGAAAGAGAGGCAATGCGTGCTTCCAGCTCCTGATGCAGAGCTTCCAGTTCATCAATATCAAAATTCTTGCCCTGACGTTTGCAGAAATCTGCCAGCAGACGCTCAGCTTCTTGCTGCTCGCGCAGACGCTGTTCCAGTTCACTTAAGCGCATCCGCAACGGCTGAACCTGCTCTGCCAGGTGACGCTGATCGACCCCTTCGCGCAATAGTTCGCGAGCGACATCCCACGCCTCGTTACGCGCCAGCGGGCCGTTGATTGCCACCACCAGCTGATAAGCCTGCTCAAACTGGCTGTGCGCGGTTTGCGCCATGCTCATTTTCTGCTCAAGAGTGAGCATTTTTTCAGTCGCTTCCAGCTCTTTCGCCTGGAAGGTTTCCAGCCATTCGGCGGCGCTGTCGGCGGTTAAGTCCGGCAGATGACACAATTCTTTGGCGCGATTAAGCGCAGCAATCGCCTGGTTATACTGGATCGCGCGCGTTTGCTGGACGTCCAGCGCCTGCTGGTAGTCAGCAAGCTGGCTTTTCAGCTCGTCCACTTCCAGTTCGGCAGCTTCCGCACGAACCTCGTTCTCTTCCTGGCGTTCGATGGCTTCTGCCACCACTTCGTTTTGCTCTTCCAGACGGATCTGCAGCTCATCGAGATCCGCTTCGTAACGTTCGATCTTCTCCTGCTGACGCAGTGCGGTTTGCACCAGGTTCAGGTGATCGCTGGCCGCCTGATAATCCGCTTCCAGATCGCCTTCGGCACCGTTGTGCTCTGCCAGCTCACGCGCCATATCGACGTGTTTGTACTGCTCAGCCGCCAGTTGCTGACGCGAAGTGTGTAGCTCGCGACGAAACTCCAGGGCTTTGTCGAGATGGACACGGCGCTCGTTGGCGTGACGCATGTAGTCCGCCGCCACGTAGTTGGTGGCTTCGCTAATCAGATGCTTAAACAGGTCGCGGTCCGACTGGGTGACACGAATCGCTTCCAGCGTCATGCGGTTTTCACGCAGCGCCGCTTCCATGTCCTGGAACGCTTTACGCACGCCGCTGTTTTCCGGCAACAGGTAGTCGCGCAGAGAACGGGTAATGGCACTGGAGATCCCGCCATACAGCGAAGCTTCGATCAGACGATAGAATTTGCTACGGTCAGATGCGGAGCGCAGACGACGCGCGATGATGCCCAGATCGAACATCAGCGAGTGGTAATCGGTAATGGAGTTGAACTGTTTAAACTGCACGCCTTCCATTGCCTCGAGCTTGTCTTTCAGCTCGTTAAGCGGCAGCACGCGCGCCTGGCGTTCGTTCAGAGTTTCGGTCACCAGCTGTGTCGGCTGCACCGACATCGGCAGTCCCTGAATGGCAAATGGTTTGATATCCACTTTACGATCGCGTCCGGCAACCTGTTGCAGACGCACACCGACCACCACGCGCTGGTGGCGCGAGTTAATGGTGTCGAGCATCGAATAACAGACACCCGCTTTCAGCTTACCGTGCAGACCTTTATCGCGCGAACCGCTGGTGGCCCCGGCTTCCGTAGTGTTACGGAAATGCAGCAGGGTCAGGTCGGGGATCAGCGCCGTAACGAACGCCGCCATGGTGGTGGATTTACCCGCCCCGTTACCGCCAGAAAGCGTCGTGACCAGCTCGTCAAGGTCAAAAGTTCGGGCAAAAAAGCCGTTCCAGTTAATCAGCGTCAGTGAGCGAAATTTACCGCGTTCAATCATTATTCTTCCTCTCCGCTATCTGGCTGATTCTCTTCGGTTTCATCGTTGAGTTGCAGATGATTTTCAATCGGCATTGCTTCGCCATCACGAATCAGGCGACGCTGTGCTTCACGGGGATCGTCGCCAGCACGCACATCGGCTCCGAAGCGGAACACCGATTCGGTAATGCGAAACTTGCTGCTGTCGTGGCCCATAAACCACACCATGCCTAAACGACGCAGACGGTTGAGCGAAGAACGTACTTTTTCCTGCAACTTCTGACGGTCAACGTCTGAACCGGTTGAACGGTTGTTCACCAGTTTCAGCAGTTTCGCTTCATCGGCCAGGGTGAGCAGTTCGTCGTACAGTTCCTGTTGAGTAAAAATCCCCTCATTCGCCAGCCGTTCCGGGCTGAGATAGAGATAACAGAGGATTTTCCCGACCATCATATCCAGTTCCGACAAGACGGAACGAGGGATCAGCGTGGTGGAACGTGGACGTAAATAGAAGAACCCTTCCGGTGCACGAATAAGCTCAACGTTATAACGCGCGTAAAACTCTTCCAGATATTCCTGAAAATCCATCAGGAATGCATGATTATCCAGTTCGTCGAGGCCAATATGGCGGCCTGAACGTAAGGCGCTGTCCAGCGCCGGAAATAACGGATTCGCCAGCGCCTGCGCCAGCTTAACCGGCATCACTTGTTCAATATTTGTCGATGACATGCGCCTGTACCTTGGCTCCGTAATCATTAATCGGCTGCCATTTCGCTGGCAGTCCGGTGAAATCTGCTTGCGCTACGCCAAGACGTACCGCCTGATCAATAACAATGCGCGCAACGTCAAAGTGACGTGCACGCGGATACTGTGACAGATATTCGCGTACCACCAGACCAAGATCCAGCGGCACTTGTCTGGTTTTGTACACAGCAAGTTGTTCTTCGATGATCGCCGCCAGCTGTTCGCGGATCTCGTTAAACTCTTCGTATTCCAAATCTGGCGGAAGTTCCCCAGTCACTTCTTCATCGCGCAGTGCCATCTCTTCGTCACGCATATCCAGCAGACGATCGGCATTGGCATAAGTTAGCGCCCACGGCTCATCAAAATAGGTTTGTACCGACTGACGTAACCGCTGAGCAAAGACGCGGTTTTTATCCATATCGATCGCGGTACGAATAAATTTGTGTACGTGGCGGTCGTAGCCAATCCACAAGTCGATGGATTGCTGGCCCCAACTGATAATACGGTCGAGTTTGCTCTGCAGATCGAACACCAGACGATCGACAAAATGCAGATCGTCATGAGTCATCGTCGCATCCTGAATGCGCAACAGATTAGCCTGCAATTTGTCGCCTGCCGCTTCCAGTGTATCCTGCAATTCACGCAGCGTTCCGGAAGTTTCCGAAAGCAACAATTCACAGCTGGAAATCGCCGCCCGCCAGTCTTTGTTCAGCAACTGGGCGATATCGTCCTTCACCTGCTGCTGCTGTTCGTCCATCAGACGTTGCGTCAGGTCGATACTGTCGAAAATTTCTGCTACCGAATATTTCAGTGGCGCATAGACATTACGGTGCCAGTGAAATTCATCACCGCCCTCTTCGGCGGCATCTGCTGCGCGTTTGAGCTCACCCGCCACAATCGACAACTGCATAGAAAGGCGCAGCGTAGAAAACTCGCGCTGACGGATGTAATAGTCAGTAATGCCGATGCCGAGCGGCGTCAGACGGTAAATTGCGTTCCCTTCTGCCTGCTCGCTGGTAAAGCGGTTCAGCAGACGTTGACGCACCATGTCGTTGATCGCGTTATTGGCGCGCACGCCGATGGTTTCGCTGGTTTGCTCAAACGCATCACTCACATGGCGGAATGCATCCACCAGCTCGCCTTCACTCATCTCACCATCCAGACGCTCGCCGTTCAGCGTGGCAACCGCCAGCAGAAAAGAGAGTCGGTCTACCGGCAGCGAGATGGAGAAGTCATTTTTTCTGGCCCAGGCAACCAGTTCGGGGACTGTCTGGGAAAATTCACTCATACTTTATCCTTGCTCTGCCGTTTGCGCGCGGTGACATGAATATAACGCCCCAGGGTAATATACGGTTCCTGACGGCAATAACGCGTTTCTAATTCAAGTAATGCTTCATAGCAGTCGCGCTGCTGGTGCTTCTCGCGCAGATAATCATGAAACACGCGAACGCCTGTCTTACCCATAATTTGCCAACCAGCTTCTTCCAGCCACAGATAAACCTGCGCCGGGTCGCGTGGATAATCTGGCGAAAGCGTCCGTTTTTTCTTTTTCGGCATTCCCGCCTGCACGTAATCAAAATTCCCGGCGACCATGTTATGCATCAACAAACCATGCGCATTGTAGAACATTAACGACAACACGCCGCCTGGACGCAACACTGACCACAGGGTCTGCAATACGCTGCGGGGATCAGCCACCCACTCGAGCACCGCATGGAACAATATCAGATCAACGGGCGTTTCCAAATGCGAAGCAACATCCTGAGCGGCGCAATGTATAAATTGCATGTTGTCGCTCACACCTTTTGCTTCTGCCGCCTGTTTTGCGCGGTCGATCATCTGCGCAGAAAGATCGCATAAAATGACCTGATGCCCGCGCTCGGCCATTTTGATTGCGGTCTGCCCTTCTCCACCGCCCGCATCCAGCACACGCAGTTTTTGCGGACCCATTTCCGCCAGCACGCGATCGAGATCCTGCCACAGAATAGCCTGTCGAAGCTGCCCTTTGGTGGTGCCGTAAATGTTACGGGAAAACTTTTCCGCAATATCATCAAAATTGCGATCCTGCATTGCTTTCTCCACCGGTTGGCTAAGACGTTTTCTGATAAAGACGCTATTTTGTCACAGCCACGGCGAGAATGAACCCGTCTGGTGTAATATCGCTGGCGATCCCTTGCTATATGGTTAAAAAAGGAACCAGAAAGGATGCTTTTTACACTGAAAAAAGTGATTGGCAATATGTTGCTGCCACTTCCGCTGATGTTGTTAATTATTGGCGCTGGCCTGGCGCTGCTGTGGTTTAGCCGTTTTCAAAAAACCGGGAAGATTTTTATTAGCATTGGGTGGCTGGCACTCTTGTTATTGAGTTTGCAACCGGTAGCCGACCGCCTGCTGCGTCCCATCGAAAGCACCTATCCGACATGGAATAATTCGCAAAAAGTGGACTATATCGTGGTGCTCGGAGGTGGTTATACCTGGAACCCGCAGTGGGCACCGAGCTCTAATTTAATCAATAACAGTCTGCCACGCCTGAATGAGGGTATCCGTTTATGGCGCGAAAATCCGGGTTCAAAACTGATCTTCACGGGAGGCGTAGCAAAAACCAATACGGTGAGTACAGCGGAAGTAGGTGCCAGAGTTGCGCAATCGCTGGGCGTACCGCGCGAGCAAATTATCACCCTGGATTTGCCAAAAGATACCGAAGAAGAAGCTGCGGCAGTGAAACAGGCGATTGGTGACGCCCCTTTCCTGCTGGTGACCTCCGCATCACATCTGCCGCGGGCGATGATCTTTTTTCAGCAGGAAGGGTTAAATCCGCTACCAGCCCCGGCGAATCAGTTGGCCATCGACTCGCCGCTTAATCCGTGGGAACGGGCAATCCCTTCTCCGGTCTGGCTGATGCATAGCGATCGTGTTGGCTATGAAACGCTTGGCCGCATCTGGCAGTGGCTGAAAGGTCCGTCAGGCGAGCCACGGCAAGAGTGATTTTGATGCCAGATCGAAGTTGCGCCGACTAAATCGTCCGGTATTAACCAGTTGCGCGACTTCATCCCATAACACATACAACCAACGCCGCCAGATGAACGACTCCGCCACTGGCGCGCGTTGCAGGTAACTCCAGAGCAAATCTTCCGCCAGAGAATTATCCATTAGTCGGAACAGTTCGTATTCTCGCGGTGCCCAAAGCATTAGTCCCGGCCCGACCATCGCCAGTAACTGATCGCTGCGCGAATCTTTCAGCATGCTGCGTAAACAGAAGTTACCGTGAATCAGCACACAATTGTCGTTAAAACCTTCAAATAATGCCGGGAGACATTCGCGAGTGCGAAACAGGATCCGCTTATCCTGCATCGTCAGACCGGTGTTATTGAACTGATTGAGCGTGGTCCATAGCACTTCAACATGTTGCCGGTACCATGAGGGCCAGAAATTTTCCTGAGTATTGTCGACCGCGCCGACGCAACCGCGACTGTCCTGACGGTGCCAGGCCAGTAAGGCTTCAACGATTTGGTCTTTGAGCTGTTCCCAGCGTTCTGGTGTTCGGGCTGGTGCCTCCACCGAAACACCACGCATCCGCTCCAGTAGCAGGACATCAGGGCCGGGGTGTTCTTCATACGTCATCACACCATAAATAGTCGGCATACGGACAGTCCCACTTCTTGCCAGCATGGTGGTTTTCCATGCCAGTTGTCGGGCTTTTCCGGGCGTACTAAAGCTTCTTGCCATTAACGGCATTGGGTTTCCCTGGCTGTCATACAAAGCCCACAACGCCGTATCCGCTTTTTCATTGACGCACTCAATACGACTGAGTTTTTCGCCCAGTAAATGGCTTAATTCGGCACGCAGCTGTTCCATTCAGATTACCCTCATAAAAGCTACTGCTTTCATAATGAGCGCCAATATAAAAGATGTCACCTGAATGAGATCAATTGTTGAAAAGAAAAATTGAGGAAAATCGTAACGGTACGACACTCCTCCCAAAATTGGCTGGAGTGTCGTGAAGTGAAATTAGCGCATTTCAGCGCGAACGCGCTCGAGATCTTCAGGGGTATCCACACCTGTGCCAGGAACTTCATGCGCGACAGCAACATGGATTTTTTCGCCGTACCACAGAACACGAAGCTGCTCTAACATTTCGATGTGTTCTAACGGGCTTGGCTGCCAGGTGACGTAACGACGGATAAAGCCTGCACGGTAGCCATAAATACCAAGGTGACGCAGGAAGTTATCGCCAACGGTTTCAAGGCCTTTTGCAAAACGATCACGATCCCACGGAATGGTAGCGCGTGAGAAGTACAGTGCATACCCTTCAGCGTCGAGAACCACTTTCACCGCATTCGGGTTAAACGCTTCTTCCGCATTGTGGATTGGCACCGCCAGAGTCGCCATACCCACCTGACGCTGAGCGAGGTTATCAGCAACCTGACGAATGATTGTCGCAGGGATCATCGGTTCATCACCCTGCACATTAACGATCACCGTGTCGTCGCTGAACGCGGATTTTTCGACAACTTCCGCCAAGCGTTCTGTCCCTGACTGGTGATCGGCGCGCGTCATACATACTTCACCGCCAGCGGCTTCAACGGCGCGGGCGACATCCTCATGATCGGTTGCCACGATGATGCGATCGGCACCTGATTCGCGAGCACGTTCAAGAACATGAACAATCATGGGTTTGCCATTAATATCAACCAATGGTTTACCGGGCAGACGCGTTGACGCGTAGCGCGCGGGAATAATGACCACAAAACTCATGATTTACTCTCATCAGCAGTCAGCACGCGGGCTTCCGTTTCCAGCAACACTGGAATGCCATCACGCAGCGGGAAAGCGAGGTTGTCCAGTTTGCAAATAAGTTCTTGTTTTTCCTGGTTATACCAAAGTTTTCCGTTGCAAACCGGGCAGGCAATGATTTCAAGCAGACGATGATCCATAGTTCCTCCAGATGGATCGGGTTATGAATGCATAAATCTTATCATAATCATTTATGCGACGGGGTCTATTTCCCAGCCGGTGCGGCAATCCGTAAAGAGACCTTGCGGGCAGTGTCCTAATGTCACCCGCGTTGCCTGCTGCCAGTTAGCGAAATCAGTAATCGCCTGACGTAACCCTTTTTGCAGCGTTGTCGTTGGTTTAATACCTTCCTGTAACCACAGAGAGATAACTTCAAGGATGCCTGTCTGGCGATGCATTTTGGCATCCATTCGCCCAACTAATTGCCCACGATGTAATAACGGCAGAACAAAATAGCCATACTGGCGTTTCGGCGCTGGGGTATAGCACTCCAGCCGGTAGCTAAAATCAAAAAGCTGCTCTGCGCGTTTGCGATCCCAGACAACAGGATCAAAAGGCGAAAGTACCGCGCTGTGCGTTGCAGTGAGCTTTCCGGCCAGCGCTCGCTCGAGTAGCGGCAGCAAATCAGCATGCAGCCAAAGATTGCCCAATTTTTCAACATGCACAGCAATGATTTGCTGCTGTTCAGCCCTCGCTTCACGCCACGCCGCCAGTGCCGGACGTTTCAGCCGATAGTAATCTGCCAGCCACTGTTCGCGGAATATTCCCAGGCTACGCGCACTGTTATCCAGCATGATGATTTCTGCTTCTGTTTGCGAAACGAGATCGCGCTCATCATCCCAGTCAGGCATGACACGGTGGGTTAAATCATAAACGCGCTGGAAGTTGCGCCGTTCAATCACCATCACCTTTCCGGCAGTAAATAAACCTTCCAGATGCCGTTTATGCGGCTTCCATTCCCACCAGCCGCTTGCACCTTTACGAGGATGCTCAAAATCGGCTGAACGTACCGGCCCCTTATCATGAATATGCTGAATTAACTGTGCAATTTCCGCCTCATGTTCCTGCATCCAGGCGTCTTTGTATTTCCAGCCCATTTTTTCAGGTGCCAGCATGCGGTGGCGAATAAGACGAAAGTCGCTGCGTGGCATAAAGCAGGCTTCATGCGCCCAGTATTCCATTAATTCGCCACGCGCCAGAGACTCATCCAGCCACTGGGCAGGATAATTTCCCAGACGACTGAAAAGCACCAGATATGGGCTACGGGCAACAATATTGATGGTATCGATTTGCAGCAAGGACATGCGGGAGATCGTTGCCGGAATATCCTCCAACGACGCTCGACGGCGGGGTTTGTTTAACAGGCCTTGTGCGGCAAGGTGAAGATTACGCGCATCAGCAAGGGAGAGGTGCGGCAGCGACATTCATGACTCCATCAATCGAACGCTGCCGCGGCGTAACTAGTTGCCAGAAGCCAGCGAGGTTAGTTGCGCAAGCAGTTTCGCTGGTTCATCACCTGAAAGCTGTGCGTCAACGGGCAAATACCACCAATTTTCTTCTGCAAAGGCCCGGCATTTCACCGCATCTTTTTCAGTCATTACCAGCGTTTGCCCGGTGCTTACCAACGCGCTGACATCCGCATGGTTCAAAGACTGATGATCGGCCAGCGGTACACATTTTTCCGGTTGTACGCCGCACATCTTCAGCGTGGCAAAAAAGCGCGGCGGATGCCCAATCCCTGCCATCGCCACCACATGTTCAAGCTGAGCAACGTCACAACGCGTACCGGTACGTAAATTCACCGCCTGACCCGGCAGCAGATGCATGGGGATTTCACCGCTGCGGGGGACACCGCCGTTGACGATTACCGCATCAACTGACTTTAAGCGCCCCGCTCGCTCACGCATTGGCCCCGCCGGCAACCACCAGCCATTGCCAAAGCGACGCACACCATCAATAACGACAATTTCCACATCACGCGCCAGACGGTAATGCTGTAAACCGTCGTCGGTTACGATGATCTGCACATCAGGGTGTTGCGCCAGAATGGCTTTTACCGCATCAGAACGAACGGGAGAAACCGCAACAGGCGCATCAGTGCGTTGATAAATCAACACAGGTTCATCACCCGCCTGTGCTGTGGTGGTATCTGCCGACAATAACAGCGGATAAGATTCAGCCTTACCACCATATCCCCGCGATACGACCCCCACGCGAATACCGCGCTGTTGCAACTGTTCCACCAGCCAGACAACGACCGGGGTTTTTCCGTTGCCGCCTGCGGTGAGATTACCAACCACGACAACCGGTACGGGGGCACGCCAGGCGCGCTTCAGTTTTAGTTTATAGCAAAGACGGATCGCGCCACTCACCAGGCCATACAACCAGGAGAGTGGCAGCAATAGCCGCCACAAAGGGGATTCACCAGACCAGATTTTTTCGATCATTGGCCAAACTGCATTTTGTGAAGTTGCGCGTAAACGCCGCGGTGCTCAAGCAAATCGTTATGCGTACCGCGTTCCACAATGACACCATCCTCGACGACCACGATTTCGTCTGCCTTTTCAATGGTAGACAAGCGGTGGGCAATCACCAGAGAGGTACGGTTTTTCTGCAACTCATCCAGTGCCGCCTGAATCGCACGTTCGGATTCGGTATCCAGAGCCGAGGTAGCTTCATCCAGAATCAGAATCGGGCTATCACGCAGCAAGGCTCGAGCGATAGCAATACGCTGACGCTGACCGCCAGAGAGCAGCACGCCGTTTTCACCAATCACTGTATCGAGACCGTTATCCATCTTATTGATGAAGTCCATGGCGTAGGCCATACGCGCCGCTTCTTCAATTTGCTCACGGCTGTACTGTTCAGTCCGTGCGTAAGCAATGTTGTTAGCAACCGTATCGTTAAACAGATGGACATTCTGCGACACCAGAGCAACCTGGTTACGTAACGACGCCAAGGTATACTCGCGCAGATCGTGACCATCCATCAGGATTTCGCCTTCATCAATATCGTAAAAACGCGTGATCAGGCTGGCGATGGTTGATTTACCTGAACCAGAGCGTCCAACCAGAGCAACCGTCTTCCCTGCCGGAATTTTCAGGTTGATGTTACGCAAGGCGGGTACGTCACGTCCCGGATAAGTAAAGGTGACATTGCGGAATTCCACGTCGCCAGTCGCACGCTCGATCACGCGCTTACCTTCGTCTTTCTCCTGCTCACTGTCCAGAATGGTAAACAGCGTCTGACAAGCCGCCATACCGCGCTGGAACTGGGCGTTAACGTTAGTCAGCGATTTCAGCGGACGCATCAGTGCAATCATTGAAGAGAAAACAACGGTAATCGTACCGGCAGTCAGGCTATCCATGACACTTGGGAAGCTCGCCGCATACAGAACAAACGCCAGCGCCAAAGAGGCGATCAGCTGAATGATCGGATCAGAGATGGAAGAGGCTGAAACCATTTTCATCCCCTGAAGACGCATTCGGTTGCTGACTTTATCGAAGCGTTTCGTTTCCACTTCCTGACCACCGAAAATCAATACTTCTTTATGGCCTTTCAGCATTTGTTCAGCGCTGGTGGTCACCTGCCCCATGGTGTTCTGCATGTTTTTACTGATGTTGCGAAAACGCTTCGATACTACGCGAATCGCAATCGAAACAATCGGTGCCAGCACAATCAAAATGATCGACAATTGCCAACTGTAATAGAACATCATGATGAACAGGCCGATGATCGACGCACCTTCACGCACAACAGTAATCAGTGCGCCAGAAGAGGAAGAAGCAACCTGTTCGGAATCGTAGGTGATACGTGACAACAGCGTACCCGTTGACTGTTTGTCAAAGAATGAAACCGGCATTCCCATCATGTGACCAAACAGGCGGCGACGCATGGTCATTACCACCTTTCCTGATACCCAGGAGATACAGTAGCTGGAGACATAGCTGGTGATACCACGCAAAATCATCAGCCCGATCACCACCAGCGGCATCCACACCAGCACGGAGCGATCTGTTTTACCAAAGCCATCATCAAGAAGTGGCTTAAGGAGCGATAACATGAAGGTATCGCTGGCTGCGTTGAGGATTAACGCTACGCCCGCCACGATCAGACCCGCTTTAAAAGGCGCAATGGTTGGCCACAGTCGGCGGAATGTCTGCCACGTAGAGAGATCTTTGTCGTTATGCATTCAAAAAACCAGCATTTGTTGAAATAGCCGCATATTCTACCCGTTATCCACTGGCACGCCAAACCACTGATGATACCAACGAGGTAAAATTTGCTCCCTGAGGCTGCTAATCCGCCAGCCTTGCGCTGAAAAATCGACCGTTACTTGCCCCTGATGAGGAGTATCAAGCCACGTATAACCTTGCTGTTGATAGCGATGCTTAACTTTGTTAGAGGGCAGTCGCCATGCGTTATAGCGCGATGCCGATGCGAATGCCACTTTTCCATTCACTCGCTGAATTAATGGCAACGATGATGAGGTATTACTGCCATGGTGAGGTACCTGAAGCAATGTTGCCTGCACTTGCTGCCAGTAACGGCTTAGCATCTTTTGTTCAGCTGGGGCTTCAATATCACCGGTTAGAAGAATGCTATTCGTCCCGTCATCAACCTTAACCACACAGGAATGGTTATTTCCTTTATCGTTGCTACCTTGTAAAGGCCAGTGCGCACTGAAACGCAATCCTTGCCATTGCCACGCTTCGCCACGCACACAGGGCTGATGATGTTCCCAGTTTAACGGACTTCTGATCCATAACATCGGCCATGTGTGCAATATTGAATCCAGCCCTCCCCGGTGATCCAGATGTTCATGGCTCAGAATAACACCTTCCGGTTCAAGATTATGCCAGTGGAGCCAGGGGATAATCAGTTGTTGCCCACTATCCCCTTCGGGCCAGGCCAGTCCCGTGTCATAGAGAATCGCTTTGCCGTTTCTGGCTATCACCATTGCCAGCCCTTGCCCGACATCAAGCATGTACACTTGCCACTCGTCAGGTCGAGGTTTTTGCCACAGCGGCCAGCACATCAGCAAGCCTACAGCCACACACATTGCTGGCAACGTTCGCCAGGCGTTTAATCGCCATACCACCAGTAAGAACCATGGGGAAAATGATAGCCATTGCCAACGTTCAGCAATGTTGATCCACCCTTCTGGCAAACTCTTTAACCCCCAGAAAAGTAAAGCCAAAGACCGGTCGGCAAGAAACCATAACCCTTGCTCCAGGATTAACGGCCCGCTTAAATGCACAACCATCGCGGCGAGGATCAACGGAACCGTGATAAATGTCACCAAGGGAATTGCTAATAGATTTGCAATAAACGAGGTCAGACTAATGCCATGAAATATGACGATTTGCACGGGCATAAGCAGAAGTGTGATTCCCAGTTGCAAATGAATGAGGGAAACAACTGCACGCAATACCGGCGGCAGTTGCCACTCAGGACAGGGAAACCACTGATACCAAAATATCAATGCCGCGACCGCAGCGGCAGAGAGCCATAAACTTTGCGAGAGAATGGCAACAGGATCCATCAGCAAAATTGCCGCCAGACAACATATCCATACATCCCAGCCACTCCACTGTCGCCCACTTAACTTAAGCATTCCCCACGTAGCAAGCGCCACAACGGTACGCAATGCAGGAGGTTGCATTCCCGTCAGCCAGGCATAAAAAGCAGCACAGCAGATTCCGCCAATTAATGGCATTTGCCAGTGGATCCAGCGCCCAGGCAGAAAAATTTGTCCACTGCGAATGAGTCCGGCAGCCAGCAACGCCGCAAAAGCGATGTGCAATCCCGATATCGCCATTAAATGCGCCGTTCCAGTATCACGCATGATATTTTTGATTTCTTTAGGGACGGATAACCGTTCCCCCATACCTAAACCAAGACATATAGGGTTGCAGCGTTGTTTGTAGTGACGCCAGATACTGTGCACGCAGGCTACAATTCGGTTCAATGACACTTGCCCGCAGAAAACGGCCGGTGAGCGGCTGATGCTGGGCAATGGCATAACGCTGGCTATCAAAGCCGCCATCATTAAGTTGACCATGAACGGCACGAACTTTGAGTTTCATTGACCATTGTTGTCCAGCACAAACCGCTTGCGGAAGATATTCGCCATACAGCACGAGGCCTGGCGCAGGGAATATACGTCGACCTTGTAGATGAGTAATTTGACCGTAATGAGTGGTCATACCGTCAGTAGCAGTGATCTCAACAATTGCATCCTGCGTCGCGCCAGTTAAGGTTTCTCCTGCCCACAAAATTTGCTTTGCTGCTAATATGCCCCAAACGAAAAACAGCAACGTCAGCGCGATATAACGGACGGTTTTAAAAGGGATAAATACCAGTACGCAGGCGAAGACGGTCAGAGACGCAAGGGTTAATGTCCCAGGCAATTGGGGCAAAATCAGCAACGGAAAAATTCCGCAAATTATGCATACGCCGACTGTCGTTATTTTCATGCACCCCTCCCTGTTTATGGAAAGTGTGCAACTTTGTTGAGCGGTTGTCTGGTGGGAATTTTGCGTTCCCCGAGGCACATTCAGAAGAATTTAACGAGAGGGTGAAAACTGCTCAAAACTCTGCGAGGCAGCTTCCAGTTCCAGATTAGAGAAATGAAAAAAGCACCCGACAGGTGCTTTTCTCGCGTTCAAGTTTGAGTAAAAACTTAACCGTAAATATTGGCGCGATCGCGCAGTTCTTTACCAGGTTTAAAGTGAGGAACGTATTTTCCTTCCAGTTCTACTTTATCGCCAGTCTTCGGATTACGTCCGGTACGTGGTGCGCGGTAGTGCAAAGAGAAACTGCCGAAACCGCGGATTTCAATACGCTCGCCCTGCGCAAGAGTCGAGGCCATATGCTCCAGCATCTCTTTTACTGCATCTTCAACCGTCTTGGCGGGAATGTGCGATTGCTGGGTGGCAAGTCTTTCTATCAATTCTGACTTGGTCATGATTCCTCCGGTTCCTTAAGGGCAAATTAAGCGGCTGCTGTTGCTGCATTGATTAAGGGCGGCCGTAGCCGCCCTTAGTGCTTGATTACAGGACGAAACCTGCAATCTGTCAAGTAAACTCAACAAACTTCGGAATAAAAATCCCGAAGAGTCAGAGAATTACTCGCCTTTAGCTGCTTTGAAAGCTTCAGCCATTGCGTTGTTGGAGAAGTTTGCATCTTCCTGTTTGTTAACAGTTGCGATTGCATCTTTCTCGTCAGCTTCGTCTTTCGCACGAACAGACAGGCTGATTGCGCGATTTTTACGATCAACGCCGGTGAATTTAGCTTCAACTTCGTCGCCAACGCTCAGAACCAGGGTAGCGTCTTCAACGCGGTCACGGGATGCTTCAGAAGCACGCAGGTAACCTTCAACGCCGTCAGCCAGTTCTACGGTTGCGCCTTTAGCGTCAACTGCAGTTACTTTACCGGTTACGATAGCGCCTTTCTTGTTCAGAGCAACCCAGTTGTTGAACGGATCTTCTGCGAGCTGTTTAACGCCCAGGGAGATACGTTCACGTTCTGCGTCAACCTGCAGAACAACTGCAGCGATTTCGTCACCTTTTTTGTATTCACGAACTGCTTCTTCGCCTGCAACGTTCCAGGAGATGTCAGACAGGTGAACCAGGCCGTCGATGCCACCGTCCAGGCCGATGAAGATACCGAAGTCAGTGATAGACTTGATTTTACCTTCAACACGGTCGCCCTTGTTGTGGGTTTCCGCGAACTGCTGCCACGGGTTAGCTTTGCACTGTTTCAGACCCAGGGAGATACGACGACGTTCTTCGTCGATATCCAGAACCATAACTTCCACTACATCGCCAACGTTAACAACTTTGGACGGGTGGATGTTTTTGTTGGTCCAATCCATTTCGGAAACGTGTACCAGGCCTTCAACGCCTTCTTCGATTTCAACGAAGCAGCCGTAGTCGGTCAGGTTGGTCACGCGACCAGTCAGTTTGGTACCTTCCGGATAACGTTTAGCGATAGCTACCCACGGATCTTCGCCCAGCTGTTTCAGGCCCAGGGATACACGGGTACGTTCGCGGTCGAACTTCAGCACTTTAACAGTGATTTCGTCGCCCACGTTGACGATTTCGCTCGGATGCTTAACGCGTTTCCAGGCCATGTCAGTGATGTGCAGCAGGCCGTCAACGCCGCCCAGATCAACGAATGCACCGTAGTCAGTGAGGTTCTTAACGATACCTTTAACTTCCATGCCTTCCTGCAGGTTTTCCAGCAGCTGATCGCGCTCTGCGCTGTTTTCGGATTCGATAACGGCACGACGAGAAACAACAACGTTGTTGCGCTTCTGATCCAGCTTGATTACTTTAAATTCAAGCTCTTTGCCTTCCAGGTGCAGAGTGTCACGCACCGGACGAACGTCTACCAGAGAACCTGGCAGGAACGCACGAATACCGTTCAGCTCAACAGTGAAGCCGCCCTTAACTTTGCCGTTGATAACACCGGTAACAGTTTCAGCATCTTCGTAAGCTTTTTCCAGCGTGATCCAGGCTTCGTGACGTTTAGCTTTCTCACGGGACAGCAGAGTTTCACCGAAGCCGTCTTCTACTGCGTCCAGAGCAACGTCAACTTCGTCACCTACCTGGATTTCCAGCTCGCCCTGGGCGTTTTTGAACTGCTCAGCCGGGATGGCGGACTCAGATTTCAGACCAGCGTCAACCAGTACTACATCTTTGTCGATAGCAACAACAACGCCACGAACGATAGAACCCGGGCGGGTTTCGATTTCTTTTAAGGACTCTTCAAAGAGTTGAGCAAAAGATTCAGTCATGTTTAATCTTCAGGTTTATATTTAACGTCCACCTGGCTCCATGCCGGATGGGGTTGTTTAACATACCCGCTGTCATTCCATTGCAACGGGGGTACTGCAAATTCGGTCGCTTATGCGAGAGCCAATTTCTGGCGCGCGTATTGTAGCGCTTTTTCAATCACTTGCTCAATGCTTAAGGTGGTGGAATCCAACACTAAAGCATCGGCTGCCGGAACCAGTGGCGCTACCGCTCGGTTACGATCGCGGTCGTCGCGTTCTTTGATCTCGGCCAAAAGGCGCTCAAAGTTAACACTAAAGCCCTTCTCCTGCAACTGTAGCATGCGGCGATGCGCACGTTCTTCCGAGGAGGCGTCAAGGAAAATTTTCACTGGCGCATCAGGGAATACCACCGTTCCCATGTCGCGGCCATCGGCAATCAGGCCTGGTAATTCGCGAAACGCGCGTTGGCGACGCAATAATGCTTCACGAACGCGTGGGAATGCCGCGACTTGTGAAGCAGCATTCGCCACTTCCTGAGTACGAATTTCGCCGCTGACATCTTCCCCTTCGAGGATCACTTCCAGATTGCCATTGGTCGACACAAAACGTACATCCAGATGGGATGCCAGCGGCACCAGCGCATCTTCCGAAGCAACATCAACATGGTGATGTAATGCCGCTAGTGCCAGTACGCGATAAATTGCACCCGAGTCCAGCAGATGCCATTGCAACGCTTCCGCCATAGCCTTACACAAGGTGCCTTTCCCTGCACCGCTTGGGCCATCAATGGTAATAACCGGGGCAATTGCCGTCATCTTTATCTCCTTAAAACAGGCGTACCGTTAACATAACCGCGCGCATTATACGCGCCGACGCCACAAATCGTTAACGTTGTGTGCAAAAACCAGTTTTGTCTGTATTCAGATGGGGATTTATTGCGCAATTATAGCGGGCTGGCAGAAGACCAGCCCGAAAGATGACAATGATTTACTTACCAGAGGCGATACGATCACGGATGTGTTGCGCACGCTCTGTTGATGGTGGGTGAGAGTCAAACATGGACTGGGTGCGACCGCCATCCAGGCTAGCCAGTTTTTCAAAGCTGCCAACCAGCCCCTGGGTGCTGATGCCACGTTTCTTCAACAGATCAAAGGAGAAATCATCTGCTTCGGACTCTTTATCACGGGAGTATTTCGCATTGATAGCGCCTTCTGCGATATCACCTAATTGTGAGCGGGAAAGCTGGGAAGCCACACCGCTGGTAGCTGAAATGGCATCGCGTGCGGCAACGATCGCATAAGAAGCTTTCATTTCAGCCAGCGAGTGACCCAACGCGACGTGGCCCAGTTCATGGCCCAGAACACCTTCAATTTCGTTGTCATTCATCATGTCCATCAGGCCACTGTAGACACGAACACAGCCGTTCGCCATCGCCCATGCGTTGACGTCGCTGGTCATATAAACCTTATAGTTGACCGGCGTGCCATTAATATTGTTACCCAATGCTTTGGCGATTTTTGCCAGACGTTTACCGTACTTGCTGGATTTACTTGCGACTTGATTGCCACTGTCCATTTCGGCACAGCCCTGATTGGCAATCGCTTTTGCATCGGCATCGCTTAACGTTGCTGCTTTATAGGCATTTAAACCGGAGCTGATAGCCATATTGGTATCAATACCGTGGGTATTTTGACACCCTGTCAGTAATGCTGCAGAGGTCGCAATCGCCAGCAGTAATTTAGTATTCTTCATGTGAATCATCCGTTGATTAATCATATATAAATATTATGTATCAACAACTTACATTGACAAGCGACGCTACTATTAATCAAAATGACTCACAAGGTCCGAAAAAAAACGCCGGCAATGTGCCGGCGTTTTGATAAAGAAAGATTTGGCTATTTATTGGACGTTATTCATTCAGGCTGCCTGGCTAATCCGCGCCAGCTGCTCGAAATAATCCGGAAATGTTTTGGCCGTACATTTGGGATCAAGAATCGTCACTGGTGTATCTGACAACGCCACCAGCGAGAAACACATCGCCATCCGGTGATCATTGTATGTCGCGATCTCGGCAAAGTTCAGTTTTTCCGGTGGAGTGATACGAATGTAATCGTGCCCCTCTTCTACTTCCGCACCGACTTTACGCAGTTCTGTTGCCATCGCAAACAGGCGATCGGTTTCTTTAACACGCCAGTTATAGATATTGCGCAGCGTGGTGGTGCCTTTTGCAAATAACGCCGCCGTGGCAATGGTCATCGCCGCATCAGGAATATGGTTCATATCCATATCAATAGCGTTCAGTTCACCACGCGTGCAGGAAATATAATCATCGCCCCAGCAAATGGTCGCGCCCATTTTTTCCAGCACATCAGCAAAGCGAATATCACCCTGCATACTGTTACGTCCAATACCGGTCACTTTTACAGTGCCGCCTTTGATTGCTGCTGCTGCCAGAAAGTAAGAAGCCGAAGATGCATCGCCTTCGACCAAATAAGTACCCGGAGACTGATAAGACTGCCCGCCTTTTACGACAAATTGTTGATAGTGCTGATTTTCAATTTCAACACCAAACGTCTTCATCAGATTGAGTGTGATGTCGATATAAGGTTTAGAAACCAGATCGCCTTTAATACGAATCACCGTATCTTCCGGCGCAAGAGGCGCAGTCATTAACAGTGCGGTGAGGAATTGGCTGGAAACGGAGCCATCAACGTCAACGTTGCCGCCAGTAAAGCCGCCCTGTAAACGCAACGGCGGATAATTTTCTTGTTCCAGGTAAATGATCTTCGCCCCGCCCAGGCGCAGCGCATCCACCAGATGACCAATCGGGCGCTCTTTCATACGCGGCTCACCGGTCAGCACAATATCATTGCTACCCAGACAAAGAGCTGCCGCCAGCGGGCGCATTGCCGTTCCGGCGTTTCCGAGGAACAACTCCAGGGCACCTTCTGCGTGTAATGGACCGCCGTTACCGATAATTTCGCAACGCGTACGATCGGCTGAAAGCGTATAGCTTACCCCTAACGCTGCTAATGCATTCAGCATATGGCGCACGTCATCGCTATCCAGCAGATTGGTTAATACTGTTTTGCCGTGTGCTAATGCCGCCAGCAATAAAGCGCGGTTAGAAACGCTCTTGGAACCGGGCAGATTAATAGTGCCATCGACACGAGCGATGGGTTGTAACGTCAGGGATTCCATGAACTCAACTCTCTACAACAGAAATAAAAACCCCACAGGCTGGCTGTGGGGATTAAGCAAAATTTCGGCATTAGCCGTGACGGCGTTCGAACTCAACCATGAAGTCTGTCAGCGCTTTAACGCCTTCCAGCGGCATGGCGTTATAAATGGACGCGCGCATTCCGCCGACCACACGGTGACCTTTCAGTGCATGAAGGCCTGCAGCAAAAGACTCTTCAAGGAACAATTTGTCAAGCGCACTGTCTGCCAACTGGAATGGTACGTTCATCCGCGAACGGTTAGCTTTCGCCACGTCATTGCGGTAGAAATCGCTGTTATCAATTACCCCATACAGCAGTTCTGCTTTTTGCTGATTGATTTTATCCATTTCAGCTACACCGCCGTTCGCTTTCAGCCATTTAAAGACCAGACCAGACAGATACCAGGCAAATGTCGGCGGCGTGTTAAACATGGAGCCGTTATCGTTGAGGATGGAATAATCCAGAATCGACGGACACGCGATATTCGCTTTGCCCAGCAAATCTTCACGAACGATGACGATTGTCAGGCCTGCCGGGCCGATATTTTTCTGCGCGCCAGCGTAAATCACGCCATAACGGCTAACGTCAATCGGACGGGAAAGAATGGTTGAAGAGAAGTCGGCGGCGACCACCACATCTTTGCCGAAGTCTGGCGTTTCGTCGATGGCGATACCGTCGATGGTTTCATTCGGGCAGTAATGCATATAAGCAGCATTATCAGAGAGTTGCCATTCTCGCATTGGCTTAACCGCGCGCAGACCATCAACAGTCACTTTGGCGTCAAAGACATTAGGCGTGCAGTATTTTTTCGCTTCTTTGATGGCACTTGCCGCCCAGTAACCGGCATCAACATAATCTGCGGTGGTTTTATCACCGAGAATATTCAGCGGAACAGCAGCAAACTGACCGCGACCGCCGCCATGGCAGAACAATACCTTGTAGTTGGAGGGGACATTAAGAAGATCGCGAAAATCCTTCTCGGCTTCCTCTGCAACCTGAATGAACTCTTTGCCACGGTGACTCACTTCCATCACCGACGTACCAAGACCGTTCCAGTCACGCAGTTCCTGTTGAGCCTGTTTAAGCACCTCTGCCGGTAGCATTGCCGGACCAGAACTAAAATTGAAGATTTGAGCCATTTCCCCTCACCACGTTGCGTTGCCATTAACCCCCAGTCAATCGATTGCGACCGCGGGTAATATGTTATTCCTGTGGCTATCGGTTTTATCATTCAGTGACACGCATCGCAATGGGTAAAACCGTTGAGGGCAAAAATGCGGCACGCGTCACACAACAGAATCTCTCGGATTATTACCAAAAAACCGATATTTTTGCTGTCAGGTCACCCGTTTAGCCCGACTTGCCTTCGTCCATTCTGGATTTGCACAGCGCGGACATAATTGTTTTTCCCCCGCGTTCATATGAATGATTTCACTACAACGGATGCAGGCATAGTCCGCCGACTCCGGCACCACTTTGTAACGCTGAGTACAATCACTGGGTAAAATAAGTAAACCCGGTTTCACCTTGTCATCTTCAAAGAAATAGACACTGATTTGCCCGTTGGTTTCGAGAATCGCCAGACGTACTTGCCCCAGCTGCTCTACACCGCGCAATCGTAGCTCCATAAAGAACTCAAATTCCGTCATGTTGGAGTTATTGAGTTTCGACCAGGCCAGCTCGCCATCTTCAATAATGACAACCGGCTTACCTTCCAGAAGATCTTCCAGTTTTTCACTGTGTGCCATCAACCACATTACCAGGCGGTATAACAACGCCAGAGTGATAAAGACGATAAGTACCGGGACCATCGGCACATCATCATAAAACGCCACATCTCCCGCCGCTGACCCCAGCGTCAGAATGATTAACACTTCAAACAGCGACATCTGCCGCACTCCGCGTCTTCCGGTCATTTTGAGGAACAAAAAAACCAGTACAAAGGTATACAGACTACGTAGTGCAACTTCGCCAAGGAAATCAAAAGGCACTTTATCAAATGCCATACGGTGGAGATCGAACGCCTTCATTTTTATGCTCTTAACGTGGTTTATCCGCTAAAAGCATAGTCAACAGTTCATCGGCATGGCGGCGGTGATAGCGCCTTTGAGATAAAACCCGTATTATTGCGCGCTTTCCGTACGACTAAAGTGATTTTCATGACGCAAACATTTATCCCCGGCAAAGATGCCGCTCTGGAAGATTCCATCGCTCGCTTCCAGCAAAAACTTTCAGACCTCGGCTTTCAGATTGAAGAGGCCTCCTGGCTGAATCCCGTGCCTAACGTCTGGTCTGTACATATTCGCGACAAAGAGTGCGCACTGTGTTTTACCAACGGTAAAGGCGCAACCAAGAAAGCGGCGCAGGCTTCTGCACTCGGTGAATATTTCGAGCGTCTCTCAACCAACTACTTTTTTGCTGATTTCTGGCTGGGCGAAACCATCGCCAACGGTCCATTTGTGCATTATCCCAACGAAAAATGGTTCCCACTGACCGAAAATGACGATGTGCCAGAAGGGCTGCTCGATGACCGTCTGCGCGCATTTTACGATCCGGAGAATGAATTGACCGGCAGTATGCTGATTGACCTACAATCCGGTAACGAAGATCGTGGTATTTGCGGTCTGCCGTTTACGCGCCAGTCCGACAATCAGACCGTTTATATTCCGATGAATATCATTGGTAACCTGTACGTTTCTAACGGTATGTCCGCTGGCAATACCCGCAACGAAGCACGCGTTCAGGGGTTGTCCGAAGTTTTCGAACGCTACGTGAAAAACCGCATTATTGCTGAAAGCATCAGCTTGCCGGAAATCCCGGCAGACGTGCTGGCGCGTTACCCAGCGGTGGTTGAAGCGATCGAAACACTGGAAGCGGAAGGTTTCCCGATCTTCGCTTATGACGGTTCGCTTGGCGGCCAGTATCCGGTGATTTGCGTGGTACTGTTTAATCCTGCTAACGGCACCTGCTTTGCCTCTTTCGGTGCGCATCCTGATTTTGGCGTAGCACTGGAACGTACCGTGACCGAGCTGCTGCAAGGTCGTGGCCTGAAAGATTTGGATGTGTTTACTCCGCCAACCTTCGATGATGAAGAAGTCGCTGAACATACCAACCTCGAAACGCACTTTATCGATTCCAGCGGTTTAATCTCCTGGGACCTGTTCAAGCAGGATGCCGATTATCCGTTTGTGGACTGGAATTTCTCCGGCACCACGGAAGAAGAGTTTGCCACGCTGATGGCTATCTTCAACAAAGAAGATAAAGAAGTTTATATTGCCGATTACGAGCATCTGGGCGTTTATGCTTGCCGTATTATCGTGCCTGGCATGTCCGATATTTATCCGGCTGAAGATCTGTGGCTCGCGAATAACAGTATGGGCAGCCATTTACGTGAAACGATTCTTTCGCTACCAGGCAGCGAGTGGGAAAAAGAAGATTACCTGAACCTCATCGAGCAACTGGATGAAGAAGGTTTTGATGACTTTACCCGCGTGCGTGAGCTGTTGGGTCTGGCGACCGGGTCGGATAACGGTTGGTACACCCTGCGTATCGGTGAATTAAAAGCCATGCTGGCGCTGGCTGGTGGCGATCTGGAACAGGCTCTGGTCTGGACCGAATGGACGATGGAGTTTAACTCATCGGTATTCAGCCCGGAACGCGCCAACTATTATCGCTGCCTGCAAACGTTGTTATTACTGGCACAGGAAGAAGATCGCCAGCCGCTGCAATATCTGAATGCGTTTGTTCGCATGTACGGCGCAGATGCCGTGGAAGCCGCCAGTGCGGCAATGAGCGGCGAAGCGGCGTTTTATGGCTTGCAACCAGTAGATAGCGATCTGCACGCGTTTGCTGCACATCAGTCGCTGTTGAAGGCCTACGAAAAGCTGCAGCGCGCCAAAGCAGCATTCTGGGCAAAATAAAATCAAATAGCCTACGCAATGTAGGCTTAATGATTCGTCTGAGTTATATTACGGGGCGTTTTTTTAATGCCCCGCTTTACATATATTTGCATTAATAAAATAATTGTAATTATAAGGTTAAATATCGGTAATTTGTATTTAATAAATACGATCGATATTGTTACTTTATTCGCCTGGTGCTCCCTTTTAATTAACTGTTTTAGCGGAGGATGCGGAAAAAATTCAACTCATTTGTTAATTTTTAAAATTTATTTTTATTTGGATAATCAAATATTTACTCCGTATTTGCATAAAAACCATGCGAGTTACGGGCCTATAAGCCAGGCGAGATATGATCTATATCAATTTCTCATCTATAATGCTTTGTTAGTATCTCGTCGCCGACTTAATAAAGAGAGAGTTAGTGTGAAAGCTGACAACCCTTTTGATCTTTTACTTCCTGCTGCAATGGCCAAAGTGGCCGAAGAGGCGGGTGTCTATAAAGCAACGAAACATCCGCTTAAGACTTTCTATCTGGCGATTACCGCCGGTGTTTTCATCTCAATCGCATTCGTCTTCTATATCACAGCAACTACTGGCACAGGCACAATGCCCTTCGGCATGGCAAAACTGGTTGGCGGCATTTGCTTCTCTCTGGGGCTGATTCTTTGTGTTGTCTGCGGAGCCGATCTCTTTACTTCCACAGTGTTGATTGTTGTTGCTAAGGCGAGTGGGCGCATCACCTGGGGTCAGTTGGCTAAAAACTGGCTAAATGTCTATTTTGGCAACTTGGTCGGCGCACTGCTGTTTGTACTTTTAATGTGGCTTTCCGGCGAGTATATGACCGCAAATGGTCAATGGGGACTAAACGTCCTACAAACCGCCGACCACAAAGTGCACCATACTTTTATTGAGGCCGTCTGCCTTGGTATCCTGGCAAACCTGATGGTATGTCTGGCAGTATGGATGAGTTATTCTGGCCGCAGCCTGATGGACAAAGCGTTTATCATGGTGCTGCCGGTCGCGATGTTTGTTGCCAGCGGTTTTGAGCACAGTATCGCAAACATGTTTATGATCCCGATGGGTATTGTAATCCGCGACTTCGCATCTCCGGAATTCTGGACCGCTGTCGGTTCTGCACCGGAAAATTTTTCTCACCTGACCGTGATGAACTTCATCACTGATAACCTGATTCCGGTTACGATCGGTAATATTATCGGCGGTGGTTTGTTGGTTGGGTTGACATACTGGGTCATTTACCTGCGTGAAAACGATCACCATTAATGGTTGTCGAAGTACGCAGTAAATAAAAAATCCACTTAAGAAGGTAGGTGTTACATGTCCGAGCTTAATGAAAAGTTAGCCACAGCCTGGGAAGGTTTTACCAAAGGTGACTGGCAGAATGAAGTAAACGTCCGTGACTTCATTCAGAAAAACTACACTCCGTACGAGGGTGACGAGTCCTTCCTGGCTGGCGCTACTGAAGCGACCACCACCCTGTGGGACAAAGTAATGGAAGGCGTTAAACTGGAAAACCGCACTCACGCGCCAGTTGACTTTGACACCGCTGTTGCTTCCACCATCACCTCTCACGACGCTGGCTACATCAACAAAGCGTTGGAAAAAGTTGTTGGTCTGCAGACTGAAGCTCCGCTGAAACGTGCTCTTATCCCGTTCGGTGGTATCAAAATGATCGAAGGTTCCTGCAAAGCGTACAACCGCGAACTGGACCCGATGATCAAAAAAATCTTCACTGAATACCGTAAAACTCACAACCAGGGCGTGTTCGACGTTTACACTCCGGACATCCTGCGTTGCCGTAAATCCGGTGTTCTGACCGGTCTGCCAGATGCTTATGGCCGTGGCCGTATCATCGGTGACTACCGTCGCGTTGCGCTGTACGGTATCGACTACCTGATGAAAGACAAATACGCTCAGTTCACCTCTCTGCAGGCTGATCTGGAAAACGGCGTAAACCTGGAACAGACTATCCGTCTGCGCGAAGAAATCGCTGAACAGCACCGCGCTCTGGGTCAGATGAAAGAAATGGCTGCGAAATACGGCTACGACATCTCTGGTCCGGCTACCAACGCTCAGGAAGCTATCCAGTGGACTTACTTCGGCTACCTGGCTGCTGTTAAGTCTCAGAACGGTGCTGCAATGTCCTTCGGTCGTACCTCCACCTTCCTGGATGTGTACATCGAACGTGACCTGAAAGCTGGCAAGATCACCGAACAAGAAGCGCAGGAAATGGTTGACCACCTGGTCATGAAACTGCGTATGGTTCGCTTCCTGCGTACTCCGGAATACGATGAACTGTTCTCTGGCGACCCGATCTGGGCAACCGAATCTATCGGTGGTATGGGCCTCGACGGTCGTACCCTGGTTACCAAAAATAGCTTCCGTTTCCTGAACACCCTGTACACCATGGGTCCGTCTCCGGAACCGAACATGACCATTCTGTGGTCTGAAAAACTGCCGCTGAACTTCAAGAAATTCGCCGCTAAAGTGTCCATCGACACCTCTTCTCTGCAGTATGAGAACGATGACCTGATGCGTCCGGACTTCAACAACGATGACTACGCTATCGCTTGCTGCGTAAGCCCGATGATCGTTGGTAAACAAATGCAGTTCTTCGGTGCGCGTGCAAACCTGGCGAAAACCATGCTGTACGCAATCAACGGCGGCGTTGACGAAAAACTGAAAATGCAGGTTGGTCCGAAGTCTGAACCGATCAAAGGCGATCTCCTGAACTACGATGAAGTGATGGAGCGCATGGATCACTTCATGGACTGGCTGGCTAAACAGTACATCACTGCACTGAACATCATTCACTACATGCACGACAAGTACAGCTACGAAGCCTCTCTGATGGCGCTGCACGACCGTGACGTTATCCGCACCATGGCGTGTGGTATCGCTGGTCTGTCCGTTGCTGCTGACTCCCTGTCTGCAATCAAATATGCGAAAGTTAAACCGATTCGTGACGAAGACGGTCTGGCTATCGACTTCGAAATCGAAGGCGAATACCCGCAGTTTGGTAACAACGATCCGCGTGTAGATGACCTGGCTGTTGACCTGGTAGAACGTTTCATGAAGAAAATTCAGAAACTGCACACCTACCGTGACGCTATCCCGACTCAGTCTGTTCTGACCATCACGTCTAACGTTGTGTATGGTAAGAAAACTGGTAACACCCCAGACGGTCGTCGTGCTGGCGCGCCGTTCGGACCGGGTGCTAACCCGATGCACGGTCGTGACCAGAAAGGTGCTGTAGCGTCTCTGACTTCCGTTGCTAAACTGCCGTTTGCTTACGCTAAAGATGGTATCTCCTACACCTTCTCTATCGTTCCGAACGCACTGGGTAAAGACGACGAAGTTCGTAAGACCAACCTGGCAGGTCTGATGGATGGTTACTTCCACCACGAAGCATCCATCGAAGGTGGTCAGCACCTGAACGTTAACGTGATGAACCGTGAAATGCTGCTTGACGCGATGGAAAACCCGGAAAAATATCCGCAGCTGACCATCCGTGTATCTGGCTACGCAGTACGTTTCAACTCGCTGACTAAAGAACAGCAGCAGGACGTTATTACTCGTACCTTCACTCAATCTATGTAATTAGATTTGACTGAAATCGTACAGTAAAAAGCGTACAATAAAGGCTCCACGAAAGTGGGGCCTTTTTTAGCACGAGAGCCTTTTTTGTCAGCTATCTATACTTTAAGGTGACTGCCAAAACAGACTCGACGTAGCCTTCGAGCTGCGCACCAACACGGCCTCAGATGGGCCACATCTGGAGAAACACCGCAATGTCAGTTATTGGTCGCATTCACTCCTTTGAATCCTGTGGAACCGTAGACGGCCCGGGTATTCGCTTTATCACCTTTTTCCAGGGCTGCCTGATGCGCTGCCTGTATTGTCATAACCGCGACACCTGGGACACGCATGGCGGTAAAGAAGTTACCGTTGAAGATTTGATGAAGGAAGTGGTGACCTATCGCCACTTTATGAACGCTTCCGGCGGCGGCGTTACCGCATCCGGCGGTGAAGCAATCCTGCAAGCTGAGTTTGTTCGTGACTGGTTCCGCGCCTGTAAAAAAGAAGGCATTCATACCTGTCTGGATACCAACGGTTTTGTTCGTCGTTACGATCCGGTGATTGATGAACTGCTGGAAGTAACCGACCTGGTAATGCTCGATCTCAAACAGATGAACGACGAGATCCACCAAAATCTGGTTGGAGTTTCCAACCACCGCACGCTGGAGTTCGCTAAATATCTGGCGAACAAAAATGTGAAGGTGTGGATCCGCTACGTTGTTGTCCCAGGCTGGTCTGACGATGACGATTCAGCGCATCGCCTCGGTGAATTTACCCGTGATATGGGTAACGTTGAGAAAATCGAACTTCTCCCCTACCACGAACTGGGCAAACACAAATGGGTGGCGATGGGTGAAGAATACAAACTCGATGGTGTTAAACCACCGAAGAAAGAAACCATGGAACGCGTGAAAGGCATTCTTGAGCAGTACGGTCATAAGGTAATGTTCTAATTTCCCCGTAAAGCGGCAACTTTATTGAGTTGCCGCTTTTTTATTCCGCGCTGCATAAATAATTCAGAGCTCTATTTCTAACGCCCTTACAGCACAGCTTCCAAATGTATTACCCAAACCGCCAGTATATGTCCTGCGGCTTGCGCGCATTTCTCGATTATGTAAAAACGGGTCAGATCTGCCAGAGTCAGCGTCACCGACCACAATAATTATTTACTATTCGCTTTACGCGCCAGCAGCGGGAATATCAGTCCTAATCCTACCAGCACAAACGGCGTTGCAACATTCAGCGCCAACTGGAAGGTCCACTCTGCAGTGAAGGCTTCCATTTTCGGGAAGATCCCCGTCAAACAGGCAAAGGCGGTAAAGGCAAAACACCAAATCCCGACGGTCATTGCCAGAGGCTTATTACGAATAAAGACATATTCTGGTTTATATTTCTGCGCCAGGCGAACGACTGCAATAAATGCAACAAATACCCATAAATAACGCAGCGGCATCACTACCGAGTTAAGATTCAACAGCCATTTATAGAGATTGTTCATATCACCGATGCCGAGAGTCGGCAGCATAATCAGAATTGCCACCAGCACCAGGGTCAGAAAATAGCCATTAACGGGCGTACCAGAAGCGTTGGTACGACATAAACTGGCTGGAATATATTTGCTGTCAGCATCACCTAATAGCACTTTAAGCGGGGCATCAATCGAGAATACCAGCGCAGCTACTTGTCCCAGGGTATTCGCAATGGCGTAAATCACCATTAAAGTATTACCCATGTTGTAATACTCGCCCAGCTTCTGAAAAGCGTAATATTGACCGTTAGTCATTAAGTCATCCGGGATATTACGCGAGTCAAACATCATCCCCATCGCCAGTGAGCCCAGAATGGCACAAACCGCAACCATCACCGCCAGGCATAGCATCCCTTTTGGAAATTCTTTTCCTGGGTTGCGCGTTTGATTAACGTAAGGAGAAATCTTCTCTGCTCCGCCAACCGCGAAAACCAGCATTGAAATAGTGGTAATGTAGGTAAAGTCGATATGAGGAATGAACGTTTCCCAGGTAATGTTTGTGGTCGCAATATGCACTTCAGTAATCGCAGGCGCGGTTACCGCCATCGCCACATACAGGAGCGACATAACAAACATCGCAATCCCTGCCACAGAACCGACGATTTTCAGCGATTTCATACCGCGTGAAGCAACCCACATAAAGAAGATAAACAGCACCAGCGTTAACCCCTGTAACGCTACGACTGAATATTCTTTGATTAGCGAACCGTCGCCTTTCATCGCCCAACCGAGCGCAATCAGTATTGCCTGGGGTTTTTGTGCCAGATAGGGAATATGCACCACCCAGTAGGTCCACGCGGCGAGGTAAGCCAGTCCGGGTCCCATCGTGTGTTTAATCCAGGTACTGACCCCGCCCTTCCCATCTTTGAAGGTCGAGCCTAACTGTCCAACAATTAGCGCATAAGGTGTGAAATAGAGCGCAAAGATAAACACCCATGAAAAAACAACCACCAGCCCCTGGTTGGCATAGTTATTAACAACGTTGCCAAAACCCCAGACAGTGATAAAAGACATCAGCGCAATGTTGTACCATCGCAGCTGTTTTTCCTGAACATTCCCAGCCATAGACAAATCCTTCGCCAAAATTAAAGGGGCATCTGTAAAACGAGGGATTATGCGCGGCAAATAAGAAGTGCGGAAATAGCGAAATGCAAAATTATAACCTGCTGCACATTTTATTTTTAAACGAATAAAATTTGGAAAAAAGCAAGTCAGATAGAAGAAACAAAAAAGCAGAGTGTGAAACAGTAAGTTCACACTCTGCTTGAATTCATTTACACGTGAGCAACGGGTTTCGGCGTATGACCGGCGTTGCGAAGCAGCATCAGCAAATAGATAAACGATACGCTGGCGATCATGATAAACAATAAATTATCGGAGAAATTCTGCATTAGCATAGCGGTAAATGACGGGCCAAGCAGACTTCCCACGGTATAGCTCAACAGTAAGGCCTGGTTCATCGCCACCAGTTGATGATGTTCAACTTTCTCACAAGCCCAGGCCATCGCCACCGGATATAGCGTAAAGCCAGCGGCACCGAGGATGAATAACGCTGGGGCCATCGCCGCCTGGCTAAGCATCGCGATACTGCCGAGAATGACGACAAAGACCTGAACACGCAACACCAGCAGTCGACCAAACTTATCCGCCAGACGTCCAATCGGCCATTGTCCGAGGATACCCGCACTGACCAGTACCGCCATCCAGAAACCAATGCTGGCATTGCTCACCCCTTTGTGATTGAGGTACAACGGCATCAGGCCATATAGAGATCCCAGAACGATTCCTGAGATAATGCAGCCATTCACGCCAAGCCGCGCCTGACGGAGTTTTAGCATTGACGTAATTGACGTCGAATCATGGTTTTCAGCCTGCTGATTCAGGACACGCGTAAACAACAGCGGTAAGATCCCTGCCAACGTCAAACCTGTAACCCACGGCAATACGCTCATCAGCTCGGTTGAGACTTTGCTGACCAGTAACTGGCCTAAAAACGTTCCCACGTAATAAACCATCATATACGCAGCAAGCAAACGCCCACGGTTACGTGACGTCCCACTGCACATCAGCGCGCTCTCAACGACTACCCAAATCATGGCACAGCCGACGCCCGCGACAAAACGCCACGCCAACCAGCTCCAGAAACCAATCATCAGGCCAAGGCCGGCACAGCCAGCGGCAAAAATGAAGGAGGCCAGATAATAGCTGCGGTTAAAGCCAATGCATTTAATGACATACCCTGTCAGCAATGTACCGACAAGGTTGCCGGTAAAATAGGATGAGCTGACAACGCCTACCTGCCATGTGGACATGTGTTCCTGGGCGAGCCAAAGCGGCACGAGTGTATTTAACACCGCGATCGCCAGAGTCAACAAAAGCAGGCCAGACAGCAAAAGCATGACAGGCCGGGTATACGTGGACATGAATTAAAACCGTGAGGAAGTTCAAATTTCATGCGCATCATGCCACCGCCAAAAACATTGTCAATGGGTGAAAATACGCGCATATCGCAACGGCGGTATTATCGATTTATATTACTCATTCATAACGCTAATACTGAAGAGATGATTAATCTCATCTGATTGTTTTTATTGATCTAACACAAATTTCATACGCTTCGTTCAGTCGAAAAATTTCATGGTCACAGCAAACTCATATTTCCCGTCTAAGCTTTCAGAGCAATGCATCGCGTCTGACCGATTTCAGACGTACCACTGACTCTCGAAAGGAGAAGAGGATGACCAAACCGTATGTTCGTCTTGATAAAAATGATGCTGCCGTTTTGCTTGTTGATCACCAGGCTGGTTTACTTTCCCTTGTACGGGATATCGAACCCGATAAGTTTAAAAATAACGTGCTGGCGCTGGGTGACCTGGCTAAGTATTTCAACTTACCAACTATTCTTACCACCAGTTTTGAAACCGGTCCTAACGGCCCATTAGTTCCAGAACTGAAAGCACAATTCCCCGATGCACCTTACATTGCTCGCCCGGGCAATATTAACGCCTGGGATAACGAAGATTTTGTAAAAGCAGTCAAAGCGACAGGTAAAAAACAGTTAATTATTGCCGGTGTGGTAACCGAAGTTTGCGTGGCATTCCCGGCGCTTTCAGCCATTGAAGAAGGGTTTGATGTCTTTGTTGTGACTGACGCGTCAGGGACCTTTAATGAAATTACCCGGCATTCGGCATGGGATCGCATGTCGCAAGCAGGTGCGCAATTGATGACATGGTTCGGCGTGGCTTGCGAGCTGCACCGTGACTGGCGTAATGATATTGAAGGACTGGCGACGTTGTTCTCTAACCACATTCCTGATTATCGTAATTTGATGACCAGTTATGACACGTTAACGAAGCAGAAATAAAAGAGAACCGGGGCCGAAACCCCGGTTGTTACTGATTAGCTTGCGACGGCCATCCCCACGGTCATATGCAAACCATAGAATACGCCGCGACCGATTAATTCCCCTGCCAGAAGCAGAATGAATGAGACGGATAGTAGCGGAACCGCAGGCTGATAACCTTTTAGCTGTGGTGCAATCCACAAGCACAGGGCAACGGCCAAAAGCACGATCCGCCAGGACATCAGCGCACCATAGTCCGGCACCAGCGCTGCAGCCTGCTGCACAGAACTATGAATAGTCGCCAGCTCTGCGCCCTGCATCACTGACATCACGCCACTCACTACCAGTGCAAGTACAGAAATGGCTGGCAGCAGACGCATCGCCCAGCCATCGACGCCAGCCAGACTCAGCAACAGGTAACCCAGTAACGGGCCGCCCATAAACATTGTCAGGAAGAAGCCCATCGGCGTCCAGATGCTGTACCAGGTCGGAACGGTATCAATGCTGTTATAGACACGCACCATCATCCAGACAAAGACTACGCCAAGAACCATCGTCACTACCAGCCACAGCGTACGCAATGCCGGTGACAGCTTTTTCAGCATTGCCAGCAACCAGCCGATGCCGCCTACAGCAAAAAAGATCGAACCGCTGGCGATTTCGTTACTGAGTGCTGAAGCCCCTACCCGGTTGAGCGAGTTAAAGGCGCGCATCGGTGAACCAAGATGGAGCATAGAGGCGATAAAGCCAATGCCCATCAGCACCCATAAGCCAAACATGCAGGCGATAACACGCTGCTGGGTTTCTGCTCGCAGGTCGCCTTTGAGCAGCGCCAAAGCCAGAACGATAAAACCACCCGCCACACATTGCCCGAAGACCGTGAAGATCATCAGCGGCCATTCATGCCATCCACTTCCCATCTCACACCTCCTTCGGGTTTGCCAGATAGCCAGTGGTATCCCCGGTCGGGCGGCTATTGGCATTGGGTTTGATCACAATATTCGGTTTGGTAAAGTGAGCTCGCGGCAACGGCGCAACGGCCGCCAGATCGCCATGTTTTTTACGCAGCTCGTCGATAGGGCCGAAATCCAGCGCCCGCAGCGGACAAGATTCAACACAGATCGGCTTTTTACCCTCCGCAACACGGTCATAACAACCATCGCATTTGGTCATATGGCCTTTCGTTTCGTTATATTGCGGTGCGCCATACGGGCAAGCCATATGGCAGTAGCGGCAGCCAATGCACACATCTTCATCGACCACAACAAAACCATCTTCACGTTTATGCATCGCACCGCTCGGGCAGACTTTAGTACAAGCCGGATCTTCGCAGTGGTTGCACGAAATCGACAGATAGTAGGCAAACACGTTCTGGTGCCAGACACCGTTATCTTCCTGCCAGTCGCCACCAGCATATTCATAAATGCGGCGGAAGCTGACTTCTGGCGTCAAATCTTTGTAGTCTTTACAAGCCAGCTCGCAGGTTTTGCAACCGGTGCAACGGCTGGAATCAATAAAAAATCCATACTGGGTTGTCATCGGTTACTCCTTACACCTTTTCAACCTGAACAAGGTTTGTATGTGACGGATTCCCCTTAGCGAGAGGAGACGGACGTTGAGTGGTCAGTACGTTAATACAACCACCCTTATCGACACGTTTTGCATCCGGGTCATACCAGGCACCTTCACCCAGTGCGACCACACCCGGCATCATTCGTGGCGTCACTTTCGCCTCAATATGAACCTCACCACGATCGTTAAAGATCCTGACTTTATCGCCGTTGTGGATACCGCGTTTTTGGGCATCAAGCGGGTTGATCCACATTTCCTGACGGCAAGCCGCTTTCAGCACATCAACGTTGCCGTAAGTTGAGTGAACGCGAGATTTATAGTGGAAACCTGTAAGCTGCAGCGGATACTGTTTGTTCAGCGGATCCTGATAACTTTCAAAGCCCGGCGTGTAGATCGGCAGTGGATCGATCACATCGCCTTCTGGCAATTCCCAAGTAGCGGCAATGTCAGCCAGCGCCTGCGAATAAATCTCAATTTTACCCGATGGCGTGGTCAGTGGATTTGCCTGCGGATCTTCACGGAAGGCTTTATAAGCAACGTGATGCCCTTGTGGGTCGCGCTTTTTAAAGATCCCCTGCTTGCGGAACTCTTCAAACGTTGGCAGTTCAGGAATCGCTTCCCGCGACTGGGCATACAGATGCCGCATCCACTCTTCCTGTGTACGACCTTCAGTAAACTGTTGCTCAACGCCAAGACGTTTTGCCAGTTCGCTGGTCATCTCATAGATGGTCTTACATTCAAAGCGCGGTTTAATCACCTGATCGTTGAAAATCACGTAAGACATATTCCCGCAGGATGCATCCAGCGCAAAGTCCATCTGTTCGGAAGCGGTGCAGTCAGGCAGCAGGATGTCAGCATATTTCGCCGATGAAGTCATGTGGCAGTCGATAACCACAATCAGCTCGCACTTCTTATCATCCTGGAGGATTTCATGGGTACGGTTGATTTCAGAATGCTGGTTAATCAGGCAGTTACCGGCATAGTTCCAGATCATTTTGATCGGCACATCCAGCTTATCTTTCCCGCGCACACCATCACGTAGCGCCGTCATTTCCGGGCCACGTTCAATGGCATCGGTCCACATAAACATCGAAATGCTGGTCTGGATCGGGTTTTCCAAGGTCGGCATACGGACAAACGGTAAACTGTATGAACCTTCACGCGCGCCGCTGTTCCCTCCATTAATACCAACGTTACCGGTCAGAATCGCCAGCATCGAGATAGCACGGGTTGCGATTTCACCGTTAGCGTGACGCTGCGGGCCCCATCCCTGGCTGATAAACGCCGGTTTGGTACTGCCGATTTCACGAGCCAGTTTGATGATTTTGTCTGCCGGAACACCGGTGATTTGCGAGGCCCATTCCGGTGTTTTAGCCACGCCATCTGGCCCTTCACCCAGAATATAAGCTTTATAGTGGCCATTTTTCGGCGCACTGGCTGGCAGGGTTTTCTCATCGTAGCCAACGCAATATTTATCGAGGAATGCCTGATCCACCAGGTTTTCAGTGATCATGACGTACGCCAGACCGTTAACCAGTGCGGCATCTGTTCCCGGACGAATAGGGATCCACTCATCTTCGCGCCCGGCACCGGTGTCGGTATAGCGCGGATCGATGATGATCATGCGGGCATTAGATTTCTGGCGTGCCTGTTCAAGATAGTAAGTCACCCCACCGCCACTCATTCGCGTTTCGCCAGGGTTATTACCAAACAGCACTACCAGCTTACTGTTTTCGATATCCGACGGGCTGTTGCCATCTGCCCAGCCGCCGTAGGTATAGTTCAGACCTTCCGCAATTTGCGCGGAGGAGTAGTCGCCGTAATGGTTCAGATAGCCGCCGCAGCAGTTCATCAGCCGCGCGACCAGGGTATTTCCCGGCGGCCAGGAGCGGGTCATGGTGCCACCCAGCGTACCGGTGCCATAGTTCAGATAGATGGATTCGTTGCCGTACTCTTTGATCAGGCGCTGCATATTGGTCGCGATGATGTCGTAGGCTTCTTCCCAGCTAATGCGCTCGAATTTGCCTTCACCGCGCGCCCCGACTCGTTTCATCGGATATTTCAGGCGGTCCGGATTGTAGACACGGCGACGCATGGAACGCCCACGCAGGCAGGCGCGAACCTGGTGCAGGCCGTCGTAATTGTCATCGCCGGTATTGTCCGTTTCGACATATTTGATTTCACCGTCCACGACGTGCATACGTAGCGGGCAGCGACTACCACAGTTAACTGTACAGGCGCTCCAGATAACCTTTTCGTCTGATTTTGTTGGAATGGCGCTATCGACAGCGTGCGCAATCCGACTAAAAGGTAATGTTAATGCGCTGCTGGCCATTGCCAGGCCGCCGATCGCTGTCGTTTTTACCAAACCACGGCGACTCACCTCAGCAGCCAATACCGCATCAGGGATTTTCGTTTTCATAATGGCTCACTCAAGCTTGCTCACGATTGATTCCAGTAACAAACCGTATTGTGTAATTATTTCTATAGCAGTTCGCTATATAGGCTTGTATACATCGAATAATTTGAAAATCAAAGAGATAGGTAGATTTTCACTCGAAAGTAGTATTACGTGTAAGTGAGGAGTAATTATTGTTCGGTATCAAAGGGAGACAAAAAAAGCGCCCGCAGGCGCTTTTTAGATTCAGAAAAATTGGGTATTAGCCAATATATTCCAGTCCGTTCATATACGGACGCAGAACTTCTGGTACTTCAATACGACCATCAGCCTGCTGATAGTTTTCCATAACCGCAACCAGCGTACGACCAACAGCCAGACCAGAACCGTTCAGGGTATGAACCAGACGGGTTTTCTTGTCCGACTTGCTGCGACAACGTGCCTGCATACGACGTGCCTGGAAATCCCAAACGTTGGAGCAGGAAGAGATCTCACGGTAGGTGTTCTGTGCCGGGATCCATACTTCCAGGTCGTAAGTTTTGCAAGCGCCAAAGCCCATGTCGCCAGTGCAAAGGATGATTTTACGGTACGGCAGGCCCAGCAACTGCAGGACTTTTTCTGCATGACCAGTCATCTCTTCCAGCGCCGCCATTGAGTCTTCCGGGCGCACGATCTGCACCATTTCAACTTTGTCGAACTGGTGCATACGGATCAGACCACGGGTGTCACGACCATATGAACCGGCTTCAGAACGGAAGCATGGGGTGTGGGCGGTCATCTTAATTGGCAGATCATCTTCATCGATGATTTCACCGCGCACCAGGTTAGTCAGCGGAACTTCTGCCGTTGGGATCAGCGCATAGTTACTGGTGTCTGCTTCTTCTTCCAGCGGACGAGTATGGAACAGATCGCCAGCAAATTTCGGCAGCTGACCCGTACCGTACAGCGTGTCCTGGTTAACCAGGTACGGAACATAGTTCTCACTGTAGCCATGCTGTTCGGTATGCAGATCCAGCATAAACTGCGACAGTGCGCGGTGCATGCGAGCAATCTGCCCTTTCATTACCACAAAGCGGGAACCAGTCAGCTTAACTGCAGCTGCAAAGTCGAGGCCAGAGTGCATTTCACCCAGCGTCACGTGGTCACGAACTTCAAAGTCAAACTCACGCGGGGTACCCCAGCGGCTGACTTCAACGTTGTCATTTTCGTCTTTACCTACCGGCACTTCATCTGCAGGCAGGTTAGGGATGGTCAGCGCGATATCGCGAATTTCAGCCTGTAAAGCATCCAGCTCGGCTTTTGCTGCATCCAGCTCTTCGCCCAGTTTGTTCACTTCCAGACGTAAAGGCTCGATATCTTCCCCGCGCGCTTTCGCCTGGCCAATGGATTTCGAGCGGGAGTTACGCTCCGCTTGCAGGTTTTCCGTTTTGACCTGCAATACTTTACGACGCTCTTCAAGAGCGCCCAGCTTATCTACATCCAGCTTAAAGCCCCGGCGTGCCAGTTTTTCAGCGACTGCGTCTGGCTCATTACGCAGCAGATTGGGATCGAGCATGCTTATCCTGTGCTTATCGAATTAAATGGGAGATGTGGCCACAGCCTGCGACCACAGGGATACAGTAACAACATTACCGCAACGATAACATTAACGGTAGCGTTTTATGGGGCTATTTTGATCCTGTTCAGCCAGCCAGGCGAGCTTTTCGCCAATCTTGCCTTCAAGGCCCCTGTTTGTCGGGAAATAATAGCGTGTTTGTGCTATTTCCGGCGGGAAGTAAACCTCACCGGCAGCATAAGCGTTTGCTTCATCATGAGCGTAACGATATTCCTGCCCGTAGCCCATTTCCTTCATTAATTTCGTCGGCGCATTACGCAAATGAACCGGCACGTCATAATCCGGGCGTTCGCGAGCATCGGCCAGCGCGGCTTTAAACGCAGTGTAGACAGCGTTGCTTTTTGGCGCGCAGGCCAGGTAAACAATCGCCTGAGCAATGGCGCGTTCACCTTCCGCCGGGCCAACGCGAGTAAAGCAATCCCAGGCCGCAATTGCCACCTGCATCGCCCGTGGATCGGCATTACCGACGTCTTCAGACGCAATCGCCAGACAGCGACGCGCGACATATAACGGATCGCCACCAGCGGTAATAATTCGCGCATACCAGTACAGCGCCGCATCGGGTGCGCTACCACGTACCGACTTATGCAGTGCGGAAATCAGATCGTAAAAGCGATCGCCTTTGTTATCAAAGCGGGCGCTACGTTCACCGGCGATTTCGGTCAGTAATTCAGGCTTCAGGACCCGCTTACCGCTATCATCGACTTCGGCCATATCCGCCATCATTTCCAGCGTATTTAACGCCCGGCGCGCGTCGCCATTCACCAGTTCTGCAATGGCACGTCGTGTTTCATCTGGCAGAACAATATCCTGACCACCATAGCCACGGGTTTTGTCTTCCATCGCCTGAGTTAGTACTTGCTCAATATCCTCTGTACTCAGGGATTTCAACAGATAAACACGGGCACGGGAAAGCAGTGCCGAATTAAGCTCAAACGACGGGTTTTCAGTGGTTGCGCCAATAAAAGTGATGGTGCCGTCTTCAATATGTGGCAGAAATGCATCCTGCTGGCTTTTGTTGAAACGGTGAACTTCGTCAACAAAAAGAATAGTGCGGCGACCTGCATTGCGGTTTTGCCGGGCGCGCTCGATCGCCTCGCGAATCTCTTTCACGCCAGAGGTGACGGCAGAAATACGTTCCACATCAGCGTTCGCATAGCGGGCAATCACTTCAGCGAGGGTTGTTTTGCCGGTACCCGGTGGCCCCCAGAGGATCATAGAATGTAAATGCCCGGCTTCGATAGCGCGCGGCAACGGCTTCCCCGCAGCCAGCAAATGTTGCTGACCGATATACTGTGCTAAATTTTCTGGCCGCATACGCGCGGCCAGAGGTTGAAAAGTATTATCCGAAAAATCGAGCGACAGATTGCTCACTCAGGTGCCTCTACTTACGTTGATCATCTACCGTGACGCCTTGCGGCGGGGTGAAGGTAAATTTCGCTGCATCCACAGCCCCATTTTGCTGGGATTTCAGTTGATAACTGCTGCGCTGATCGTCCTGCTCCACCGCGCTAAACTGATGGATTGTGCCATCACGTCCCACGTTAATGGTGAACTGCTTCAGATTGCCATTGCTGGCTTTCGGCGTCAGGACAAAGTCATCGCCATTCTGTTTGATATTGTACTGCTGCCAGTCGCTGGACTGGTTGCGGGCAATCAGCATAAACGGCGTATTACCGGTGGCATCTTTCAGCCAGGTTGCCGTAGCTTGCTCAACGAACGGGTTATAGAACCACAGTGTTTTACCGTCAGAAACCAGAATGCTTTCATCAGGTTGTGTCATATGCCAGTTGAATAAGTTTGGACGTTTCACCCACAGATCGCCCTGACCTTCCTGCACCGCCGCGCCGCTACCGTCAGTCACTTTTTGTGTGAAGCTGGCGTGGAAGCTGCTGACTTTATCCAGGCGGCTTTTCAGATCGCTTGCGGCATCAGCCCAAACGCTGCTTGCTACTAAGCTTGAGAGTAATGCACAGGTGATGGCAATTTTTTTCATCATTATTCCTCAAATTACGTCACTCCCGATCGGGAGTTCCCTCTACTCTCTATTCCAGGCTAATAATCAGCTTGAGGAAAGAAGAAAATACTGAATTTTCAGTTGATAGAGTGCCGGATGCGACGCTACCGCGCCTTATCCGGCAATGCATTAATTAGTCAAACGGCGGTGGGGCCAGCACTTCACGATTACCGTTGTGCCCCTGTTCGCTGACAATTCCCTGCGCTTCCATCTGTTCGATAATACGCGCTGCACGGTTATAACCAATGCGGAACTGACGCTGTACGCCAGAAATTGACGCTTTGCGTTTTTCAGTGACAAACTGCACCGCCTGATCGAACAACGGATCCAGTTCTTCAGCGCCATCGAAACCACCCGCACCACCTTCGCTTTCGCTGTCGGAGGTGATGCCATCAACATACTGTGGGCGACCACGCGCTTTCCAGTCCTGCACCACGGCATGAACTTCCTGATCGCGAACAAAAGCACCATGGACACGTACCGGCAACGTGGAGTTCGGCCCAGAGTAGAGCATATCCCCCATACCCAGCAGTGATTCCGCGCCAGCCTGATCAAGAATGGTACGTGAGTCAATCTTACTGGATACGGTAAAGGCGATACGGGTCGGAATATTCGCTTTAATCAGACCAGTAATAACATCAACCGATGGACGCTGAGTTGCCAGTACGAGGTGGATACCCGCGGCACGGGCTTTTTGCGCCAGACGTGCTATCAGCTCTTCCACTTTTTTACCTACCGTCATCATCAGGTCGGCAAATTCGTCAACCAACACCACAATGTATGGTTCTTTTTTCAGCACCGGATGCTGGGCATCCATACTGTCACCCGGCTTCCAGTACGGGTCTGGAATCGGACGCATCATGCGATCGGCTTCAGCAATTTTTTCGTTATAACCCGCCAGATTACGCACACCCAGCGCAGACATCAGTTTATACCGACGCTCCATCTCGTTAACACACCAGCGCAGCGCGTTGGCGGCATCTTTCATATCAGTAACGACTTCCGTTAACAGGTGCGGAATGCCTTCATACACCGAAAGCTCCAGCATTTTCGGGTCGATCATGATGAAACGCACATCTTCTGGCTGTGCTTTATAAAGCATGCTCAGGATCATCGCGTTCACACCGACAGATTTACCGGAACCGGTAGTCCCCGCAACCAACAAGTGCGGCATTTTCGCCAGATCGGCAACCACCGGCTCACCGGCGATATCTTTACCCAGCACCACGGTTAATGGCGATGGATTATCGCGGAATTTGGCGTTATCCAATACTTCGCGCAGATAAACGGTTTGTCGTTTTTTATTCGGTAACTCCAGACCTACATAGGGTTTGCCAGGAATAACTTCAACGACACGCACCGCCACCGTCGAAAGTGAACGGGCAAGGTCCCGTGACAAGTTAGAAATGCGCGCCGCTTTTACGCCCGGTGCCAGGTTAAGTTCAAAGCGAGTGATAACCGGCCCCGGAGAGTAATTGACGACATCGGCTTTAATACGGAAATCAGCCAGACGCGCTTCCACCAGGCGAGCCATTTGTTCAAGCGCAAAGGTATCTACCGGCTCCACTTCGCTCGGCGGCGGTGTCAGCAAATCCAGAGAAGGCAGCGGCGTCGTCGGTTTATGCAACGGACGGCTGTCGCCATTACGCATCAACAGCGGATGAAGCAGAGTATCCTGCGGCTGTGGCGCAACTGGCTGTTGCGGCTGCTGATATTGCTGCTGTGGTGCAGCCGATTGTTGTGGCTGCTGATACTGCGGCTGCGGCGCAACTGGCTGTTGCGGCTGCTGATATTGCGGCTGCGGTGCAACCGGTTGTTGCGGCTGCTGATATTGCTGCTGCGGTGCAACCGGTTGTTGCGGCTGCTGATATTGCTGCTGTGGCGCAACCGGCTGTTGTGGCTGCTGATACTGCTGCTGCGGTGCAACCGGTTGTTGCGGCTGCTGTACAGGTTCAACAATTGGCGTAAACAACGGTTCGTGTGGACCATCATCCAGCAACGCTTTCATTGGCGAAAATTCAAAATCATCCAGCGAGAACGGATTCGCCCCAGCCGGTTGTTCGCCGGAATAACGTTGTTGTTGAGTTTGCGCAAACTGACGAGCCAGTTCAGCCTCTGCCGCAGCATCTGCATCTTCTGCGTTTACGGGCACATCATGTTGATACTGTTCGCCATAGCGTTGCTGCTGTGTCTGGGCGAACTGACGTGCCAGTTCATCCTGCTGCATCGCATCGATTTCATCATCGTTGTACTGATCGCCAGAATCGTACTGATTGCGCTGGGCTTCACGGGCTTTTTCTTCCGCCGCACGCTGTGAGGGCAGTTTAATACCGTAAGACGCCAATTCACGACGAGTTGGCACGCGGATACGTTTCGGTCGTGGCAACTGCGGGCCAATCCCCTCTTTGACCTGCGGACGCGGTCCACCGCTATTTGCCAGACTGAAGACTGGCGCGGCAACGGTTGCGGCAGCCCCCGTCGCCAGTGTCGCTTTTTTCACGCCAGATGCCAGCGGAGAAACAGCGGCAGCGGCTTCTACTGGAGGTACTGCTGCAACAGAAGGTGCTTTCAGCGAAGATTTGATCGGTTCTGGTTCTTTAACCGGTTCTGGAATCGGTTGATACCAGGCCGCAAGTTGTTCACGTTCACGGGCTCGCTTCTCTTCCACTTCTTCAAAGTAGTAAAGCGGCGGACGCGCGGGTTTTGTCTCTTCTACAACGGGTTCAGGCTCCACAACAGGCTGCTGTTCAACAGGTTGCGGCTGTTGGTACAACGGCTCCTGAGCGGCTGGCTGCTGATAAGTTTGCTCAGTCTGGTATGTAGACTGTGGAGCAAAAGTGGATTGCTGCTCTTCGGCTTGCCAGGCGTTACCTGCCACCGGTTGTTCTGGCGCAGGGGCATAATACGGCTGTTGCGCAGGCTGTTCCGGCGCAGTTGCGTAATACGGTTGCTGAACAGGTTGTTCCGCCGCAGGAGCGTAGTAAGGTTGTTGCGCAGGTTGTTCAGCTGCAGGTGCATAATACGGCTGCTGCGGCTGTACTGGTTGTTGCAGCGGCTCATTATATTGCACTGCAGGCTGCGCATATTGTGACTGCTGTGGGTAACCTTCCGGTGCAGGAGCAATAACCGGCTCTCCCGTTTGTGGACCCGGTACAGGCTGCCAGGCTACTGTAGGTTGCGCAGGTGGAACATCAACAGAGGCAACAGGTGGCGTCTGAGTCACAGGTTCAACCGGTGCAGCCCAGCTTTGCGTCGCCGTGGTAGCAGCAGCTGCTACAGCGACAGGTTCGGTAATTGGCGCACCGTTTAATAATGGATCGTATTCGTCATATTCTGGCTGCGTTGCACGATTGCCCGAAAATAGGACGTCGTCCGGGTCGGCAGCCATACCGCGTGCAGTGTAGGTAATCTCTTCGTCATCATCCATCCGCTTACCGGAGAACAACGCAGCGTCTGTTTGCCGCCCCATCGGATTAATGAATTTTTCCGCCAACCGTTTACGACGCGCTAGCGCGCCGCGAAGAATACGGGCACGGCGTGATTCATGCTGTTTGCCGTGATTTTCATCTTCATACTCTTCGTCGTCTTCATACTCATCTTCATCGACCCAGGTATCATCGCGACGGGTACGATTACTGGCGAAGGTGAGAATGTTTAAAATCCAGCCGCCGAGTTTTTCAGCAATGGTCACCCATGACCAACCGGTGAACAACGTCAGGCCCGCTGCCCAAACGCAGAGCAGCGCAATAGTTCCCCCGCTACTGTGTAGCAGTGGTTGTAGCGTAGTGCTTAGTAAGCTGCCAATGACGCCACCGGAGGCAAAATACCAGATATCGTCAGCGTTGATTGCCGCCAGACCACAGGAGGTAAGGATGAGCGCCAAAACGCCAATGATGCGTAGCGAAACGGCAAAATAATCAATGTATTCGTCGCTGGACTGATGACGCCAGGCAAACCAACAACCGCCGACAATAATGACGGGAATGGTGTAAGCCATCACGCCAAAAATAAAGAACAGCGTATCTGCCAACCACGCACCGGGCATCCCACCTAAATTATGGATAGGTTCATGCCAGGCCGTTTGCGACCAGCTGGGGTCCGAAGGGTTAAAGCTTAGTAAGGCAGCCATCAACCAGACGGCAAACAGGACAATAAGGATCAGCAACGCCTCCAGAAGGCGGCGGCCGCTACTTAACTTTGTCAATGTGACTTCTTTGTCTTCAGTGTATTCCTGGCTCAAGAAAGGCTCTCCAGGTTACAGGCTTTTCCTGCCCGATGCTAAAACGGACAACAGTACCAGGTTACCCCAGTACTGTTGCTGTATGGATTAACAGGAGTGTAATCAAAATACGCCGATTTTGCACCTGTTCCGTGTTAGCGCGTCTTAATAACCAGACGATTACTCTGCTTGACTTCTTCCATAACAACGTATGTCCGTGTGTCATTGACGCCAGGCAGACGCAGCAGGGTTTCCCCCAGCAACTTACGGTAAGCTGACATATCCGGCACGCGTGTTTTCAACAGGTAGTCGAAATCACCGGATACTAAATGACACTCCTGAATTTCTTCAAGTTTTTGTACAGCGGTATTGAATTGTTCAAACACATCCGGTGCGCCACGATTCAGAGTAATCTCAACGAATACCAGAAGTGATGCATCCAGATAATGGGGGTTCAGCAGCGCCGTATAGCCCTGAATAAACCCTTGTCTTTCCAGCCGACGCACACGCTCAAGGCACGGCGTTGGGGAAAGTCCCACACGTTTAGAAAGCTCGACGTTAGAAATACGCCCATCCTTTTGCAACTCATTAAGAATGTTACGATCGATACGGTCGAGATCTTTGCCAGGGCGCTTCTTGCTATCTACCATTATTATTGTCTCTCTGTATTCCTTCCCTACTCCTGTCTGACCCTGAAACATCACTGTTCAGAGTCGCTACCCGTCACGATAGACCGAAATCATGAAGATTCACGGCGCGCAATGCCTGGGTCTACGGTGAGAAGACCGTTGCCTTGTGGCAGCTATCGACATCACGAATGGCGTCTGTCCACGCCATACGTAGATTTCACTAGCACGGTAAACATGGTATTTACATGCATGGTTATGCGCATATAAGAATACTGTTTTTTTTCTTCCTCGAATGTTTTCGCAAAACACCAGGGGATTGTCAAAGCAAAACATCGATTTTTAGTACAACATGCCAGATATTCATTACCAGGGGCGTTTATTCATCATTTAATCGGCTTATAAAGCGGGAAATTTAAGTAGCAGAGGTGATAATGACGGGAGAATTTGACCTGCTTATCGATGCTGCCGATTGCACAAATTGTTAACAAAATCGTCATACTCTTTTTTTACGTCTGTAAATTCCCTACAATCCTGCCCATTGTCTGCCAACAACTATGGGGATCTCATGGGCACGACCAAACACAGTAAACTGCTTATCCTGGGTTCAGGCCCGGCGGGATACACCGCTGCTGTCTACGCGGCGCGCGCCAACCTGCAACCTGTGCTGATTACCGGCATGGAAAAAGGCGGCCAACTGACCACCACCACGGAAGTGGAAAACTGGCCTGGCGATCCAAACGATCTGACCGGTCCGTTATTAATGGAGCGCATGCACGAACATGCCACCAAGTTTAAAACTGAGATCATTTTTGATCATATCAACAAGGTGGATCTGCAAAACCGTCCGTTCCGTCTGAATGGCGATAACGGCGAATACACTTGCGACGCGCTGATTATTGCCACCGGAGCTTCTGCACGCTATCTCGGCCTGCCCTCTGAAGAAGCCTTTAAAGGCCGTGGAGTTTCTGCTTGTGCAACCTGCGACGGTTTCTTCTATCGCAACCAGAAAGTTGCGGTCATCGGCGGCGGCAATACCGCGGTTGAAGAGGCGCTGTATCTGTCTAACATCGCTTCGGAAGTGCATCTGATTCACCGCCGTGACGGTTTCCGCGCGGAAAAAATCCTCATTAAGCGTCTGATGGATAAAGTGGAGAACGGCAACATCATTCTGCACACCAACCGTACGCTGGAAGAAGTGACCGGCGATCAAATGGGTGTCACTGGCGTTCGTCTGCGCGATACGCAAAACAGCGATAACATCGAGTCACTCGACGTTGCCGGTCTGTTTGTTGCTATCGGTCACAGCCCGAATACTGCCATTTTCGAAGGGCAGCTGGAACTGGAAAACGGCTACATCAAAGTGCAGTCGGGTATTCATGGTAATGCCACCCAGACCAGCATTCCTGGCGTCTTTGCCGCAGGCGACGTGATGGATCACATTTATCGCCAGGCCATTACATCTGCTGGTACAGGCTGCATGGCAGCACTTGATGCGGAACGCTACCTCGATGGTTTAGCTGACGCAAAATAATTTTACAAATCAGTAACAAAAGTAAAGAAGGCGACACCATGCGACTATGGGTCGCCTTTATTTTTTCCCCGTTGTAACATTGCTCTGCAAATAATTCTGATAACTCACCTGCTAAGCGTGCAATGAATAAATCTCGTCAAAAAGAGTTAACCCGCTGGTTAAAACAGCAAAGCGTCATCTCCCAACGTTGGCTGAATATTTCTCGTCTGCTGGGCTTTGTGAGCGGCATATTGATCATTGCCCAGGCATGGTTCATGGCGCGAATTCTGCAACATATGATTATGGAGAATATTCCCCGTGAAGCCCTGCTGCTTCCCTTTACGTTACTGGTTCTGACCTTTGTACTGCGCGCATGGGTGGTCTGGTTACGCGAACGGGTGGGTTATCACGCCGGGCAGCATATCCGCTTTGCCATCCGCCGTCAGGTTCTCGACCGTCTGCAACAAGCAGGGCCAGCGTGGATTCAGGGTAAACCTGCGGGGAGCTGGGCGACGCTGGTACTCGAGCAAATTGACGATATGCATGATTACTATGCACGCTACCTGCCGCAAATGGCGCTGGCAGTGTCGGTGCCGTTGCTGATTGTGGTGGCGATCTTCCCCTCTAACTGGGCTGCGGCGCTCATTCTGCTGGGCACTGCACCGTTAATTCCGTTGTTTATGGCGCTGGTTGGGATGGGGGCTGCCGATGCTAACCGACGTAACTTTCTCGCTCTTGCTCGCTTAAGTGGGCATTTCCTCGATCGCCTGCGCGGCATGGAAACATTGCGTATTTTTGGTCGTGGTGAAGCTGAAATTGAAAGTATTCGTTCTGCTTCGGAAGATTTCCGCCAACGGACAATGGAAGTGCTACGGCTGGCGTTTTTATCCTCCGGCATTCTCGAATTTTTTACCTCGCTGTCAATTGCTCTGGTGGCGGTCTACTTTGGTTTTTCCTATCTCGGCGAGCTGGATTTTGGTCACTACGATACCGGTGTGACGCTGGCTGCGGGTTTTCTGGCCCTGATCCTTGCGCCAGAGTTTTTCCAGCCATTGCGCGATCTCGGTACGTTTTATCATGCTAAAGCCCAGGCTGTTGGTGCAGCTGACAGTCTGAAAACGTTTATGGAAACCCCGCTCGCCCATCCGCAGCGCGGTGAGGCGGAATTAGCATCGACCGATCCGGTGACCATTGAGGCCGAGGATCTGTTTATCACGTCGCCGGAAGGTAAAACGCTGGCCGGACCGCTGAACTTTACTTTGCCAGCAGGCCAACGTGCAGTGTTGGTTGGTCGCAGCGGTTCAGGTAAAAGCTCACTGCTGAACGCGCTTTCTGGTTTTCTCTCATATCAGGGATCATTACGAATCAACGGGATAGAATTACGCGATTTATCACCAGAATCATGGCGTAAACATCTCTCCTGGGTTGGGCAAAACCCACAATTACCGGCAGCAGCATTACGGGATAACGTACTACTGGCGCGACCTGATGCCAGCGAACAAGAATTACAAGCAGCGCTGGATAACGCCTGGGTCAGCGAGTTTCTACCGCTCCTGCCACAAGGCGTTGATACGCCTGTTGGCGACCAGGCTGCCCGCCTTTCCGTGGGGCAGGCGCAGCGCGTGGCGGTGGCCCGTGCGTTACTAAATCCCTGTTCGCTATTACTGTTGGATGAACCCGCTGCCAGCCTTGATGCTCACAGTGAACAGCGCGTAATGGAGGCGCTGAATGCCGCCTCTCTGCGCCAGACAACGTTAATGGTCACCCACCAGTTAGAAGATCTTGCTGACTGGGATGTCATTTGGGTTATGCAGGATGGCCGGATTATTGAGCAAGGACGTTACGCGGAATTAAGTGTGGCTGGTGGCCCATTCGCCACATTACTGGCCCATCGTCAGGAGGAGATTTAAATGCGCGCTTTGCTACCCTATCTGGCACTGTATAAACGTCATAAATGGATGTTAAGTCTTGGTATTGTGCTGGCAATTGCGACGCTGCTCGCCAGTATCGGTCTGTTGACACTTTCCGGCTGGTTCCTCTCGGCCTCAGCGGTTGCGGGGGTTGCCGGACTGTACAGCTTCAACTATATGCTACCCGCTGCGGGCGTGCGTGGTGCCGCAATCACCCGTACTGCCGGGCGTTATTTTGAACGTCTGGTAAGTCACGACGCGACTTTCCGCGTGTTGCAGCATCTGCGCATTTACACCTTCAGCAAATTGTTGCCCCTCTCCCCTGCCGGACTGGCGCGCTATCGTCAGGGCGAATTGCTCAACCGCGTGGTGGCGGATGTTGATACGCTCGATCATCTTTACCTGCGCGTTATCTCGCCGCTGGTGGGCGCTTTTGTGGTGATTATGGTGGTGACAATCGGGTTAAGTTTCCTTGATTTCACCCTCGCCTTTACGCTGGGCGGCATTATGTTACTGACGCTTTTCCTGATGCCACCGCTGTTTTATCGTGCGGGAAAAAGCACCGGGCAAAATCTGACTCATCTTCGCGGACAGTATCGCCAACAACTGACGGCCTGGCTGCAAGGGCAAGCTGAGCTGACCATTTTTGGTGCCAGCGATCGTTATCGCACGCAACTAGAGAATACAGAAATTCAATGGCTGGAAGCGCAACGCCGTCAATCTGAACTGACCGCATTGTCGCAAGCGATAATGCTGCTCATTGGCGCGTTAGCGGTGATCCTGATGCTGTGGATGGCGTCTGGCGGCGTTGGCGGCAATGCTCAACCCGGCGCGTTAATTGCCCTGTTTGTCTTTTGCGCGTTAGCCGCGTTTGAAGCACTGGCACCAGTAACGGGTGCATTTCAGCATCTGGGGCAAGTCATTGCCTCTGCCGTTCGGATCACTGATTTAACGGATCAAAAACCGGAGGTCACCTTCCCTGATACCCAAACTCGTGTTGCCGATCGCGTTTCGCTGACGTTACGGGATGTTCAGTTCACTTATCCGGAGCAATCTCAACAGGCACTTAAAGGGATTTCTCTTCAGGTAAACGCCGGGGAACATATAGCGATTCTCGGGCGAACCGGATGCGGCAAATCAACACTGTTACAACTGCTGACCCGCGCATGGGACCCGCAACAGGGCGAGATTTTGCTTAACGATAGCCCCATAGCAAGCCTGAATGAAGCGGCTCTACGACAGACCATCAGCGTTGTTCCTCAGCGAGTGCATCTGTTTAGCGCCACGCTGCGTGATAATCTGTTACTCGCCTCGCCTGGCAGTAGTGATGAGGCTCTGTCGGAGATCTTGCGTCGCGTTGGTCTGGAGAAGCTGCTCGAGGATGCAGGTCTCAACAGTTGGTTAGGTGAAGGCGGACGCCAGCTCTCCGGTGGTGAACTGCGCCGCCTGGCTATCGCCCGTGCGCTGTTACATGATGCGCCACTGGTGTTGCTGGATGAACCTACAGAAGGCTTAGATGCCACAACCGAAAGTCAGATCCTTGAATTGCTTGCAGAAATGATGCATGAGAAAACGGTGTTAATGGTCACCCATCGACTTCGCGGACTCTCTCGTTTCCAGCAAATAATAGTGATGGACAACGGGCAAATTATTGAGCAAGGTACTCACGCAGAACTGCTTGCCAGACAGGGGCGTTATTACCAGTTCAAGCAGGGTTTGTAAGCTATTATTGAACGATCCGACTTGCGTGGAGTTTTGCGGTCATGCGCCTGGTTCAGCTTTCTCGCCATTCAATAGCCTTCCCTTCCCCGGAAGGCGCATTACGTGAGCCTAACGGCCTGCTGGCACTTGGGGGCGATCTTAGCCCTGCGCGCCTGTTAATGGCTTACCAGCGTGGTATTTTTCCGTGGTTTTCTCCAGGCGACCCCATCCTCTGGTGGTCGCCCGATCCTCGCGCGGTGCTATGGCCAGAATCACTGCATATCAGCCGTAGTATGAAGCGATTTCATAAACGCTCGCCCTATCGTGTCACGATGAATTACGCTTTTGGTCAGGTCATTGAAGGCTGTGCCAGCGATCGCGAAGAAGGAACCTGGATCACGCGTGGCGTGGTCGAAGCCTACCATCGCATTCACGAACTCGGTCATGCCCACTCCATTGAAGTCTGGCGTGAAGATGAGCTTGTCGGCGGTATGTACGGCGTGGCCCAGGGAACGCTATTTTGTGGCGAGTCCATGTTCAGCCGGATGGAAAATGCGTCTAAAACGGCGCTTCTGGTATTCTGTGAGGAATTTATCGGTCATGGCGGTAAGCTTATCGACTGCCAGGTCCTTAACGATCACACAGCATCGCTTGGTGCCTGCGAAATTCCCCGCCGGGATTACCTTAATTATCTCAATCAAATGCGCCTCGGACGATTGCCGAATAATTTCTGGGTACCACGATGCTTGTTTTCACCACAAGAATGAATGTTTTCGGCACATTTCTCCCCAGAGTGTTATAATTGCGGTCGCAGAGTTGGTTACGCTCATTACCCCGCTGCCGATAAGGAATTTTTCGCGTCAGGTAACGCCCATCGTTTATCTCACCGCTCCCTTATACGTTGCGCTTTTGGTGCGGCTTAGCCGTGTGTTTTCGGAGTAATGTGCCGAACCTGTTTGTTGCGATTTAGCGCGCAAATCTTTACTTATTTACAGAACTTCGGCATTATCTTGCCGGTTCAAATTACGGTAGTGATACCCCAGAGGATTAGATGGCCAAAGAAGACAATATTGAAATGCAAGGTACCGTTCTTGAAACGTTGCCTAATACCATGTTCCGCGTAGAGTTAGAAAACGGTCACGTGGTTACTGCACACATCTCCGGTAAAATGCGCAAAAACTACATCCGCATCCTGACGGGCGACAAAGTGACTGTTGAACTGACCCCGTACGACCTGAGCAAAGGCCGCATTGTCTTCCGTAGTCGCTGATTGTTTTACCGCCTGATGGGCGAAGAGAAAGAACGAGTAAAAGGTCGGTTTAACCGGCCTTTTTATTTTGTGATATGTATGAAGTACTTTGGAAGTATAAGTCCATAACTTGTCTCGATGTAGATATACTGCACAAGTTGTTTACAGTATGAGCAAACAATAATTATCATTAAAATTCTTCTTGACCGTTTTACTCCAACTCCCTATAGTAGCGCCCCGTTGCCACCCATGAGGTTTGGCAGCAAAACAATTTGGTGAGGTGTCCGAGTGGCTGAAGGAGCACGCCTGGAAAGTGTGTATACGGCAACGTATCGGGGGTTCGAATCCCCCCCTCACCGCCATATTTAAAGAAGAGCTCGTACGAAAGTGCGAGCTTTTTTTTCGCATTTTATCTACCTGTACAGCAGTGAACGGTATAAAAATCGAGTTTTTCTTTCGGTTGACTTTCTAAGCTGCCTGTACGGCAGTGAATTCAAATACTACACGTTTAGCCCGTTGTTAATAAAGCAAAACCATCCCATTCTCCCGCAGCACCCTTTTTTATCCTTACCTTCCAGCAGCACTAATTATCAACAAGTTACCATCATCATCAAAAAAAGGGTCTGAACCTCCTCCACCCCATAAATAAAAAGTCCGTAACCTCTTTCGAGATTACGGACTTCACCAACCTACCTGACAATCAGATTAATGCGCTGCTTCCGCCTTGTGCTTTTGTGCACTCTGGAATCCGTAAGTCAGCTCATTTTTCTCTTTATCCAGCGCGACGGTGACCTGACCGCCGTCCACCAGCGAACCAAACAGCAGTTCGTTGGCAAGCGGTTTTTTCAGGTTGTCCTGGATGACACGCGCCATCGGACGTGCGCCCATTGCCCGGTCGTAACCTTTCTCGGCCAGCCAGTTACGCGCTTCCTGGCTCACTTCCAGAGAAACACCTTTCTGATCCAGCTGAACCTGCAACTCGACGATGAATTTATCCACCACCTGATGGATCACGTCAGTTGACAGATGATCGAACCAGATAATGTTGTCGAGACGGTTACGGAATTCCGGTGTAAAGATCTTCTTGATCTCTTCCATCGCATCGGTGCTGTTATCCTGGTGGATAAGACCAATGGATTTGCGCTCAGTTTCCCGTACCCCGGCGTTAGTGGTCATCACCAGCACCACGTTACGGAAGTCCGCTTTGCGTCCGTTGTTATCGGTCAGCGTACCGTTGTCCATCACCTGCAACAGAATATTGAACACGTCCGGATGCGCTTTCTCGATTTCGTCCAGCAGCAGCACCGCATGTGGATGCTTGATGACCGCATCAGTCAGCAAACCGCCCTGATCAAAACCAACGTATCCCGGAGGCGCACCAATCAGACGGCTGACGGTATGGCGTTCCATATACTCGGACATATCAAAGCGCAGAAGCTCAATGCCCAAAGCTTTCGAAAGCTGTACCGTCACCTCTGTTTTCCCGACCCCGGTAGGACCGGCAAACAGGAACGAACCGACCGGTTTATGTTCGTGACCTAAACCTGCACGCGCCATCTTAATGGCTTCAGTCAGCGCCTCAATGGCTTTATCCTGACCGAAGACCAGCATTTTCAGGCGATCGCCGAGGTTTTTCAGGGTATCACGATCACTCTGAGAAACACTCTTCTCTGGAATGCGTGCAATACGGGCCACCACGGACTCAATATCCGCCACATTAACGGTTTTCTTGCGTTTGCTTACCGGCATCAGGCGTGCGCGAGCGCCCGCTTCGTCGATAACATCAATGGCTTTATCCGGCAGATGACGATCGTTAATGTATTTCACCGCCAGCTCTACCGCCGCACGCACCGCTTTTGCGGTATAACGCACGTCGTGGTGTGCTTCATACTTCGGTTTCAGGCCATTGATGATTTGAACAGTTTCTTCGATCGACGGTTCAGTAATATCAATTTTCTGGAAGCGACGCGCCAGAGCACGGTCTTTCTCGAAAATGTTGCTGAACTCCTGATAGGTTGTCGAACCAATTACACGAATTTTACCGCTGGAGAGCAACGGTTTGATTAGGTTAGCCGCATCGACCTGACCACCAGACGCTGCCCCCGCACCGATAATGGTGTGGATCTCATCAATAAACAGGATGCTGTTAGTGTCCTGCTCCAGCTGCTTGAGCAACGCTTTAAAACGTTTTTCAAAGTCGCCGCGATATTTTGTGCCCGCTAACAGAGAACCGATATCGAGTGAGTAAATTGTACAGTCAGCCATCACTTCCGGCACATCGCCCTGAACAATTCGCCAGGCAAGACCTTCCGCAATCGCAGTTTTACCAACACCAGATTCCCCCACCAGCAGCGGGTTGTTTTTACGGCGACGGCAGAGAACCTGAATAGCACGCTCAAGCTCCTTCTCACGACCAATCAGTGGGTCGATTCCGCCCACGCGCGCAAGCTGATTCAGGTTCGTCGTGAAATTCTCCATACGTTCCTCCCCACCAGCTTGTTCTTCGCTGTTTGGCTGGCTGCCAGGATCAGAAGACTGTGTCGGCTCGTCTTTACGCGTGCCATGAGAGATAAAGTTCACCACATCGAGACGGCTGACTTCATGTTTACGCAACAGATATGCCGCCTGCGACTCCTGTTCGCTAAAGATAGCGACCAGAACGTTTGCACCGGTAACCTCATTGCGACCGGAGGACTGGACATGGAAGACCGCACGTTGCAGTACACGCTGAAAACTCAGCGTCGGCTGTGTGTCGCGCTCCTCTTCACTGGCAGGCAGAACGGGTGTGGTTTGTTCAATAAAGGCTTCCAGTTCCTGACGGAGCGCAACCAAATCCACAGAACACGCTTCCAGCGCCTCCCGGGCAGATGGGTTACTGAGCAGCGCCAGTAACAAGTGCTCGACGGTCATAAACTCATGACGGTGCTCGCGCGCTCTGGCGAAAGCCATATTTAAACTGAGTTCCAGTTCTTGATTGAGCATAGGCACCTCCCCCAATTTTTATGCCTGCATTCAGGCTTTTTCTAGCGTACACAGCAATGGATGCTCATTCTCCCTCGCGTACTTGTTCACCATCGCCACTTTGGTTTCTGCAACCTCGGCGGTAAAGACTCCGCAAATGGCCTTCCCCTGGTAGTGAACAGCGAGCATCAATTGCGTTGCACGTTCTACATCATAAGAAAAGAATTTTTGTAACACGTCAATAACAAACTCCATCGGAGTGTAATCATCATTGACTAATATCACTTTATACATAGATGGCGGTTTTAGCGCGTCGCGAACTTTTTCTTCCGCCAGTTGATCAAAGTCCAGCCAGTCGTTCGTTTTACCCATTGTCAGTTATCATCTTCGGTTACGGTTATCGGCAGAACGCCCTGCCGCTGACAAGAGCTTATTTGCCTGACCAATCTACTCCACATGATAGATAACTATCATCTATCGTTGGCATCAGCGACATCTGTCACATTCCTGTCAATAGCGTTAACTGCTTCAAATTTTTGATTCATACCTGCCCCTTGTCCCCTGTCAAATGCTTGACGGCTCGCCCTAATTCTCTAAATTGTATTTCTAGAGTTGGCGAGGTTTTGAACAGCCCCCTCTCTGACCCCGGTTTATTCCATCTTACTTGTATAAGATTTGCGAAGGATGTCGAAGCATGGAAAAGGGTACTGTTAAGTGGTTCAACAATGCCAAAGGGTTTGGTTTCATCTGCCCTGAAGGCGGCGGCGAAGATATTTTCGCTCATTATTCCACCATTCAGATGGATGGTTACAGAACGCTAAAAGCTGGACAATCCGTTCAGTTTGATGTCCACCAGGGGCCAAAAGGCAATCACGCCAGTGTTATTGTGCCCGTCGAAGTAGAAGCGGCAGTCGCATAGCTCTTCTGTCTCATTGTGTACATCCTAAAGGCAAAATGCCAGCCCGATCGGCTGGCATTTTTATCTCAAAAATTACTCTCGTGCCAGAGCATCTACTGGATCCAGTCGTGCCGCATTTCGTGCGGGTAACCAGCCAAATAAAATCCCGGTGGCCGTCGAGCAGAGAAACGCCAGCAGCAGTGCCAACGGTGAAAAACCAATCTCCCAGCCGGGTAAGAAAAGCTGCAAGGTGAAAGCAATTAACAGTGACAGTGTTATTCCCAACGCGCCACCAACCAGGCAAACCAGTACGGCTTCGATCAGGAACTGTTGCAAAACATCGCTTGCTCGCGCACCTACAGCCATGCGAATGCCAATTTCCCGCGTCCGCTCGGTCACTGACACCAGCATAATATTCATTACACCAATACCGCCCACTACCAGCGAAATCACCGCCACCAGCGTCAGAAACAGTTGTAAAGTACGTGTGGTCTTTTCAACGGTTTTCAAGACGCCGTCCATGTTCCAGGTAAAGAAATCCTTCTTACCGTGGCGCAGTGAAAGTAAACGCGTGAGTTGCTGTTCCGCCTCGGCGCTGTCAAATCCTTCTTTCACCCTGACAGTAATGGAGTTCAGCCACGACTGGCCCATAACTCGCCCGGACATCGTGCTGTAAGGTAGCCAGACACGCAGCACTTTACTGCTACCAAACATCGACTGTTTTTCTTCCGCCACACCAATGACTCTGGCGGGCATATTGCCGACCAGAATCACCTCGCCAACCACATCTGCTTTATGGGGGAAAAGCTGGCGGCGAGTATTACTGTCGAGAACCACGACCTGCGCACGACCGTTCAGCTGTTCCTGATTAAAGGTGTTTCCTTCACTGAAGGTCATGCCATAGACATTAAAATAATCGCCGCTCACGCCATTGGCACTGGCAGCAACATCAATATTGTTATAACGCAGGCGCAGGTTTTGCGAGACGGCAGGTGTGGCTGAGGCGACCCACGGTTGTTTTTGGATGGCGATTAAGTCGTCGTACTTCAGCGCCTGCTGATATTGCGGATCGCCATCGCCAAAATCTTTCCCGGGGTAGACGTCAATAGTATTCGTACCAATAGAACGAATATCCGCCAACACCATTTGTTTGGCGGCGTCGCCCACCACGACAATGGAAACCACCGACGCAATACCGATTATAATCCCCAGCATGGTCAGTAAAGTACGCATTTTATTCGCTGCCAGCGCCCGCCATGCCATCGTCAGCGCCTCGTTAAAACCGCTGACAAACTGCCGCCAGCCAGACACCGTGTTGACAACAGGTTCCGTCCCGCCAGCAACATTCACTTTTTCAATGGCGGGAGGATTGCGCACAATTTCGCCGTCGCGAATTTCGATCACCCGCTCGGCCTGAGCAGCGACCTGCGGATCGTGGGTGACGATAATCACCGTATGTCCGCGATCGCGCAGCTGATGCAGGATCGCCATCACCTCTTCGCCAGAATGGCTGTCCAGTGCGCCGGTTGGTTCATCGGCAAGAATTACCTGACCGCCGTTCATCAATGCCCGCGCGATGCTAACGCGCTGTTGCTGACCACCCGAAAGCTGTGCCGGATAATACTCTGTACGGTCTTCCAGCCCCAGTCGTTGCAGCAACTCCTGGGCGCGAAGCAGCCGCTGTTTCCGCTCAAGACCAGCATAGACGGCGGGTACTTCAACGTTCTGCTCGGCGGTTAAATGCGAAAGCAAATGGTAACGCTGGAAAATAAAGCCGAAATGCTCGCGGCGTAGTTGCGCCAGCGCATCGGCGTCCAGTGTGGCAACATCCTGACCGGCGACGCGATAGGTGCCGCTGGTGGCCTTATCCAGACAGCCGAGAATATTCATCAGGGTTGATTTACCGGAACCCGAAGCGCCAACAATCGCTACCATCTCACCGGCATAAATATCGAGGGTGATGCCCTTCAGCACCTCAACCTGCTCATCACCGGCAGGATAGCTGCGACGAATATCCTTTAATTCGAGCAAGGGTGTCATTGTGCAGCTCCTGGTTTGGCCTCACCAATCACCACTTCATCGCCCGCTTCCAGCCCTTTGACAATCTCAACATCGGTATCGTTACGTGCGCCAATCGTCACTTCACGCTCGCGTGTTTCACCATTACGCAACAATTTGACTTTATAACGATTATCGCCAACCGGATCGCCTAACGCCGACAGAGGGATCGTCAGCACATTTTTCACATCGGTGAGCTGAATATGCACTTGCGCAGTCATATCCAGCCGCAGCAAACCATTGGGGTTGGGGACTTCAAAACGGGCGTAATAGAAAATAGCGTCGTTAACCTTTTCCGGCGTCGGTAGTACATCCTTGATTTGCCCCTCGTAGCGCGTCAGTGGATCGCCAAGTACCGTAAACCAGGCTTTTTGCCCCGGCTTCAGGTGGATTACATCCGCTTCAGAAACCTGCGCTTTTACCAGCATGGTGCTCATATCTGCCAGCGTCAGAATGTTCGGTGCTTGTTGTGCGGCAATCACCGTCTGGCCTTGCAGAGTGGTGATTTGCGTGACTTCCCCGGCCATCGGGGCAACGATGCGAGTGTAATCGAGATTGGTTTTAGCCGTATCGAGAGAAGCCTGATTGCGCTTGATTTGCGCGTCAATGGTGCCAATTTGCGCCTGTTTCACAGCCATCTCCGTCGCGGCGGTGTCGAGATCCTGCTGTGAAACCGCCTGCGTTTGTGCCAGACGTTGCTGACGGGAATACGTCACCCGCGCCAGTTTCAGCTCCGCTTCCGCCTGCTGCCGCTGCGCGCGTAGCTCCATCAGCGTTGCTTCGACCTCCTTGATCTGGTTTTCAGCCTGTTCAGGATCAATGACCCCTAAAAGCTGGTCTTTTTTTACTTTATCGCCAATCGCCACCGACAGTGTTTTCAACTGACCGCTGACCTGCGCGCCCACATCAACCTTACGCAGCGCGTCCAGCTTTCCGGTCGCCAGCACGCTTTGCTGTAAATCACCGGGGCGCACAATCAGTGTCTGATAAGTCGGCACGGGTGCGTTAAGAATTCTCCATAACGTAATCAGTCCGGCGATGACTATCACCAGCGCAATAACGTAACGCTTCTTCACGGTTTTCCGCTTTTTCATAAATATTCTGAATACTCCATATGCCAATCCGGGTCATTAACTTCAACGAAATATCAACAAAACCCTAAAATTTACGTTAGTAATCACACTATTGATGTTTGGTTAAGATACGCAATGGTGAAATCGACGTCATGTATAACCATTGATTTCATGAATATGTCGCAGCTAACTGAACGGACCTTTACGCCATCTGAATCTCTCAGCAGCCTGTCACTTTTTCTTAGTCTGGCACGTGGACAGTGTCGGCCGGGTAAATTCTGGCATCGCCGTAGTTTTCGCCAGAAATTTTTGCTGCGCTCGTTGATTATGCCGCGTTTAAGCGTTGAGTGGATGAACGAACTTTCCCACTGGCCTAATCTCAATGTATTGTTAACGCGCCAGCCGCGACTGCCTGTACGTCTGCATCGCCCTTACCTTGCGGCGAATCTTAGCCGTAAGCAATTGCTGGAGGCGTTACGTTACCATTATGCGTTACTCCGCGGGTGTATGTCGGCGGAAGAATTCAGCTTATATTTGAATACCCCCGGGCTGCAACTGGCGAAGTTGGAAGGCAAAAACGGCGAGCAGTTCACGCTTGAGCTGACCATGATGATCTCAATGGATAAAGAAGGTGACAGCACAATCCTGTTCCGCAACAGCGAAGGTATTCCTCTGGCAGAAATCACGTTTACCCTGTGTGAATATCAGGGGAAAAGAACGATGTTTATTGGTGGACTGCAAGGCGCAAAATGGGAAATTCCACATCAGGAAATCCAGAATGCGACGAAAGCCTGCCACGGGCTATTTCCCAAACGCCTCGTGATGGAAGCGGCCTGTCTGTTTGCCCAACGTTTGCAGGTAGAGCAGATTATTGCCGTCAGCAATGAAACGCATATTTACCGCAGCCTGCGTTATCGCGATAAAGAAGGCAAGATCCATGCCGATTACAACGCTTTCTGGGAATCGGTTGGCGGCGTATGTGATGCTGAACGCCATTACCGCCTTCCAGCACAGATAGCACGAAAAGAGATTGCCGAAATCGCCAGTAAAAAACGGGCTGAATACCGTCGGCGCTATGAGATGCTCGACGCTATTCAGCCACAAATGGCCACGATGTTTCGCGGTTAATCCGCGCGACCGCGCGCCAGCCACAGCACGCGTGAGAACATTTTTTTCAGCAGCGTCGGTACGGAGTCCACACCACGACGTCCGGCCTCCATTGCCACTTCAATGGCAAGATCGGGTTTGGAAGAGCGATGGATCGCTTTCGAGATAATTTTGCGCAGATTCATCGGTACATTTTCCGGGATTTGCGCCACGCGGTGGAACACATCGGAAAATCCCTGGCGATACATAAAATGTTCCATATCCAGCGCCGGTAACGCCGTTAAATGTTCTCGTTCGGCTTCCCGATCATTATTCAACAGGCTGCGTACCGTAGCGGCATATTTCTTCCCTGCTTCATCGCCATCGACCAGTACATGCCATTCAATCCCCATTCGCCGGGCAAATTTAACCAGTGGCTTTAGCCCGGACTGGGCAAACTCAATGACCTTGATCCCTTCGGCATCAAAATGATGTCCGCACTGACGCGCCAGTTCATTGATAACCCAGGTTTCCGTTTCCCCTTCCACCAGCAACCAGCAGCGAGCAAACAGCGATGACGGACGATTAAAACGAATGTGAAAAGAGATGCGGCGGCTGTCTTCGGTGCTCAAGCCACTTGGCCCCAGACGCCAGGCGGCAACACGAGAAGATTCACGCACCAGGCGGCAAACATGTTCCACTGGAGTTAACGAAAGCAGCTCGCCAGAGTTGGTGGTAGCAATACGTTGTAAAGGCAAAAGATTCAACAGATGCCAGGCAACTGAAAGCATAATGGGGTGTAAACGGGTTTCTGGATCTTCGATCAGCAACAATGGACGGGCGTCTTTATCCAGTCGCAATGTGCCTTTTGCCTGCAATAAAGTAGCAAACAGGCCGAGCAAAATAACCCGATACGAGCGCCCTCCAGGTCGGTCAATCATCCGGTTGATGATATCCAGATAGCGCCAGCTTCGTTGCTCATTGCTGGCTCGCCGCCGCATTAAACGATATCGCGCCTGTCCGGCCCCCTGCTCAGAGAAATAATGCTCAAGCAGCTGTACCATTGCGGAAAGTCCCTGACGAATCTGTCCATCAGAGAGATTTTGCGGATGTGAGGACAACTCACGGGCGAGGAAATCGAGCTGGCGCGCGGTGACTTCCACATTGGGGACATTTGGCACCGTGCCGTTACGAATACGGCGCATAAAACGGGCATCACGCAAGCGCAGCACCGGCATTAAACGCACCAGATGGCGTGCCTGATCGTTAATATCCTCAACATCAATCGGATGTCCGTCTTTATCGAGAAAACTGCGCAGTGTCATCACGCTGCCGTCTTCCGCACTCTCCCCTTCCAGACGATAAAAAATACGGTGATAGCCATCGGTGCATGGCGTCCAGCACGCTTCCAGCGGCCGATAACGGCGTACCCGATGTCGGCCTGGCAGCGATTCGCGGAAGGTCAAAATAATATGCAGATGATGTTCTCGCCCGTTGATATCTCCCGGCGGGAACCAGAAATCGTCGCGCTCAAAATGGTAGAGATCTGATTCTGGCGATAGCAGCAGGGTTAAGGCGTCCAGCAAGCTGGATTTACCCCACGCGTTCTCCCCAATCAGGACGTTGTTTTGTTCCAGCATCAACGACAAACGGTTGATACCGCGAAAACCCACAATTTCAACGCGCTCAAGAATCATATCCCCTCCAGAAATATGTGACTTATCCTTTACGCTGGCAGTATAACGGGAAAGGCCTTGCTAATACGTGATGACATCACATTTAAGCATGGCAAATGTCTGAAAAATGAGCGAATAATCGCGTTATACTCCCTCTTGCTGATAAGTCTGCAAAAACAACAAAATCAAATAATTAGCATGATAAATTATTTTTTATTACGCCTAAAGGATTAAATCTTTTGCTTGCACTACACTGTCAATCAGACAAATGACTATATGGGGCAACCCGCTGTTGCCCTAAATCAAATTTACTGGATTTATTTATCTGGTGAATGACTCGCCTTCGTTTTTAAAATAGCCGCGCATTATTTCCGTCGTCACTTTTTTACGACGACCCTATAAAACGACCATATTTTTCACAGGGTCAATTTTTAATTGAGGTGGATATGTTCAGAAAATTAGCAGCTGAATGTTTTGGTACTTTCTGGCTTGTTTTTGGTGGCTGTGGTAGTGCTGTACTGGCCGCAGGCTTCCCGGAATTAGGCATTGGTTTTGCCGGCGTGGCGCTGGCATTCGGTTTGACCGTTCTGACGATGGCCTTCGCTGTTGGTCATATTTCTGGTGGTCATTTTAACCCGGCGGTCACTATTGGTTTATGGGCTGGCGGACGTTTTCCGGCAAAAGAAGTCGTTGGCTACGTAATTGCCCAGGTTGTCGGCGGTATTGTTGCAGCGGCGCTGCTGTATTTAATTGCCAGTGGTAAAACGGGTTTTGACGCGGCAGCCAGCGGTTTTGCTTCTAACGGTTGGTAATGACTCCAACTTATTGATAGTGTTTTATGTTCAGATAATGCCCGATGACTTTGTCATGCAGCTCCACCGATTTTGAGAACGACAGCGACTTCCGTCCCAGCCGTGCCAGGTGCTGCCTCAGATTCAGGTTATGCCG